>CAMFER010000020.1 GCA_945949485.1 uncultured Clostridium sp.
AGCATCACAGACTACTTCGTGCAATGCTACACAAAGCTATATATTGGCAATTAATCGTATCTAATCCAGCAGAAAGAGTTCAACCACCTAAAGCAATGAAACCTAAAAGAAGATATTATGATGATGAACAATGCAAAATACTACTAGAAAATCTAACAGAACTTGGTGAAGAACAAATTAAGTACAAAGTTGCAATCATTTTAACAATATTTACAGGTGTAAGACTTGGTGAACTTATGGGATTAGAATGGCAAGATGTAGATTTTAAAACTGGTATAGTAAGTATAAATCGTTCTAGTCAATATTTAGCAGACAAAGGTGTATTTACAAAAACACCTAAAACAGAAAGCTCTATTAGAGAAGTAGCAATTCCTGATTTTGTCGTTTCTTTGCTTGAAGAATATAAGTTATGGTATGATGATCAAAAATCGTTCTATGGCGAATTATGGACGAATTCTAATAGGTTATTTATACAAGCTGATGGCAAACCTATGCACCCTTCTACAATTAGCAAATGGTTTGTAAAATATGTAGCACAAATAGGACTACCTGTAATTAACTTTCACGGATTAAGACACACAAATGCTACACTTTTAATATCACAGAATATTGATGTAGCAGTAGTAGCAGCAAGATTAGGTCATGCACAAATTACTACAACATTTAATTTCTATGTACACCCTATTATTTCTCATAATAGAAATGCAGGAAATGTATTACAAAACTTGTTACTACAAAAAAACTAGTCTAAAATCTTTTTTCAAATTTCACTAAAGTGATTTAAAAAGTCATTAAATTTTTCACGATTAAAAAAGTAAAAGACTACTAAATATAAAATTAGGTTTCCCATAGTCTTTTACTGAAAATTTATTAGAAATATCAATGGTTTTTGAGGATTTCTTCCCCAACTTTTCCCCAATTCTACATAATAATGCTATTTTAAAGCATTATTGCAACCAATTTTCAAGCAATAAAAAATCACTAAAACCGTTACAGTTCTAGTGATATATGCTTTGGTTGCGGGGGTAAGACTCGAACTTACGACCTTCGGGTTATGAGTTCTTTTTTATTATTTTGATTATCATATAGATTTACATCTTGTTTCTTTAACAAAAAAAGACTATTAACTTTTAAATTAATAATCTTTCCATGTATTCCTATTTTTCTAATTGCTTAGCAAAAATTTTTCTAAATACAAATCTTACAAATGGTCCTGCATAAAATAATTGCCAACATAATGCCATTGGGAAATTTCTAACAGTAATTTGTAACCATGTAGAAATTAAGTTTTCTATTCCTGAATAATTAAATAATATTGTTGCAAAGAAACTCATTAAAGGACACATAAAACAAACTATTAGTGATGATATTGTTAAAATCATAAAAATTGGTTGTGTCTCTTTTGGGTTTACAATCTTAAATGCAATTTTTTTCGTTATATTTCCTACAAATACAAACTCTAGTATAAAAGCAATTACTCCCATGATTGGTAATTCTCCAAATGCATTTAAAAATACACTATTATTCATTCCTCCCATTCCTATTGCTATATTATAGCAAATCATTGCATAAACCATAACAATTACCATTATAATTGTATAAACAACATCTTGAAATTTTGTTTTTGGCATAATCATACTCCTTTCATTTTTTATTTCAAATACAAAACAACACATATTTCTCATATTTCTATATGTGTTGTTAGTTATCATTTATAAAAAATGTGCATTTCCAATTATACCTAATATATGTCATTTCGACTTATTATAACATATTTTTTATTTTTATGTAAGTTTTTTATTAAATTTTTTTATTATCTGCATTCAAAATTATTTCCTATAAATTCCACAATTTGATCTATTTATGTGGATATCTTTTATTCTATAAATTTATTTCCTAATATAAAATTTTTTGATATAATATACCAAAATAGGAGGTATATTTATGAAATATTCAATGAAATTATTAGACAAACCATTTAAGTCCATCAAAGATGTATCAAAAACAGTTGAATTTAGATTATATGATGAAAAAAGAAAACAAATAAAAATTGGTGACACTATTGAATTTTCTTTACTCCCTGATTTAAAAGAAAAGATATTGACTGAAGTAGTTGATTTATATCATGCTAATACTTTTAAAGAATTGTTCGAAAACATATATCAAAATAATGAAGATCTTGTTAAAAATAAATTAGAAGGTATTTATACAATATATTCAAAAGAACAAGAAAAAAATTATGGAGTTTTAGGTATTAAAATTAAATTAATATAGGAGGTAATTTATGTTAGGAAATCCTATTGATTATGATAAAAAATTTAAAGATAAATTTCCAATATTACCCGCTAAATTTGATCCTGAATTAAAAAGATATTTAAAATTAGTTTCTGGAAAAAATGTATTAGATTTAGGTATTGGACAAGGTACAAATTCTATTCCTTTATCTAATTTAGATTTTAATGTAACAGGTGTTGATTATTCTAGCAAATGTTTAGAAATTTGTAAAAACAATTGTGATAAACTAAACCTAATTCAAAGTGATATACGAAAATTTAATATAGAAAACAATAAATATGACTTAATTATTTCACGTTGTGTGTTACACTTTTTACATAAAGATGATTCATATAAAATTATGAAATCAATGAAGGAAAACATAAAGAAGAATGGTCTTATTTATATAAATGTTTTTTCTACTCAAGATCCTAGATTAACTAAAAACTCTACATCTAAAGATTTCGAAGTTTTAGATAATAATGTCCTTCATAATAAAATTAATGATACATATATAAGCTTTTTTACAAAAGAAGAAATATTAGAACTATTTACTGATTTAAAAACTATTTATATTTCTGAAGAATATTGTTTAGATTTAGGATTTGGAGATGCTCATTATGCTGGCGTCATAAAGTATATTGGTCAAAAAATATAGATAAATTGGAGGTATATACAATGTCTAATCTATATATTATTACTGGTCCTAGTGGAGTTGGAAAAAGTACGGTCTCAGAAGAAATTGCAAAATTAAGTAATAAGTCTGTACTAATTGAAGGAGACGATATCTATCATCAAGTTGTTGGTGGATATATACAAGCTTGGAAAGAAGGAAATCATTTAGAAACTTTCTGGAAAGTTTGTATAAATATAATAAAAATCTATTTATATGATAATTTTGATGTAGTATTTAATTATATAGTTACACCAGAAAATTTAGAATTATTAAAAAAAGAATTTAAAAATTATACTATAAAATTCATTGTTCTATTAGCAGATGAATCAACTTTGCTTGAAAGAGACAAAAAAAGACCTGTAGATTGTCAAATGAAAGAACGCTGTATTACATTATTAAATAGCTTTAAAAGTAATAATTATAACGAGAAGAATATATTAAATACATCAAATTTAACAGTTAATGAAATTTTAGAAATAATAGCAAATAGCAATACATTTATCTTATAGGAGGCAATTTATGAATATACAATTAGATTATTCTATCACTATTGATGAATTTTTAGAAATGGTTACATCAGTAGGTTGGAAAACATATTCAAAAGAACAAGTAGAAAAAGCTTTAAAAAATACAATGTACATGGTAAAAGCAACTGTAGATGGAAAATTGGCTGGCATAGGTCGTGTTGTTGGTGACTATAGCATTGTCTGTATTTTAACAGATGTATGTGTTAAGCCAGAATTCCAAAAACAAGGTATCGGCATAAAAATTACAAGTGAATTAAAAAAGTTAATTGAAGAAAATATGGCATATGGTGAAAAAATGCAAATAGAATTAACTCCAACTGCCGGAAATGAATCTTTTTATGAAAAAGCTGGATTTAAATATAATCCTGATAAAATAACTGGTATGTATTTATGGATTAATAAATAACTACTTGTTTATAAAAACATAGCAGTAAAAAAGTTTTATACATTATTGTAGCTCAAAAATAATTTAAAAAAGGAGTTCATAGTTATGGAAAAATCTATTGAAAAACGAGACTTATATGACATTGACAAACAATTAACTGGCGAAGCAATTTATAAAGGAGACACTATTCCTAACAATAAATATATTTTGGTTGTTTTATCCTTTATTCAAAATTCTAGAGGTCAATTTTTAATTCAGAAAAGAAGTATTCAAAAAAATGGTAAATATGCTTCAACAGGAGGTCATCCTAAATCTGGAGAAACAAGTATTCAAGGAATTATAACTGAAATAAAAGAAGAAATTGGTTTAAATGTTTTCCCTGAAGAATTGGAACTGATATTTTCAGGTAGAGAAGATTCAGAACAAGTTTTCTTTGATACTTATTATATAAAGAAAGATTTTAATATATCCAGCTTAGTATTGCAAAAAGAAGAAGTCGATTTTGTAAAATGGATGTCCATTGAAGAAATAAAACATTTAATAAAGAACAATTTGTTTTTTGAAAACCATGCTGAAGAATTTTTTAGAATGATTAATATTCTCAAGGAAAGAGGTGTTAATATTGACTAATAGCACTGATTATTTGGATAAAATTGTAACTGTTAAAATGGATAGGCCTATGGGGTCAAAACATCCTAATTGGAATTTTATCTATCCACTAAATTACGGATATATCCCTAATACCATTAGTGGTGATGGAGAAGAATTAGATTGCTACATTTTAGGAGTATACGAACCTTTAGAGTGTTTTACTGGAAAATGTATAGCTATAATACATAGGACTAATGACAATGATGATAAACTAATTGTAGTTCCAGAAAACTGCACTTTTACAGATGAACAAATAAGAGCTTTAACTGATTTTCAAGAGAGATTTTTTGAAAGTATAATATTAAGACCTAGTAGTTATATTAATTGGAATAAAAACATTCCTGAATTATCTGTTAGTGATTTGGAAAACAGTTTAAAATTTTACCATACTATTGGATTTAAAGTAATATATGAAAGACCTGAAAACAAATTTGCATTTATTGCCTTAGGTGACATTCAATTTATGCTTCAAGAATTATCAGATAGTAACAAATGGGAATTAGCTCCTTTAAACTATCCTTTTGGAAATGGAATTAATTTTCAATTAGAAATAGATAACGTAGACAAGATTTATAGCAATCTTAAGCGAAATAATTATATTATTACTTATGAAATTGAAGAAAACTGGTATAGACAAGATAATAAATTATTAGGAAATAAAGAATTTCTTGTACAAGATCCTGATGGATATTTATTAAGATTTTCAGAAGATTTAGGAGAAAAAGAGGTGTAATTTTATGAATAAATTTAAAGAAATAAGACCAATAGTTTTAGGTATTGCAATTAAAGATAATAAATTACTTGTTGGAGAAAGTTATGATAATGAAAAAAATCAAACATTCTATAGATGTCTTGGTGGTGGTATTGAATTTTTAGAAGAAAGTACAGATGCACTAAAAAGAGAATTTAAAGAAGAACTTAATGCTGATATTGTTGTTAAAGATTTTCTTGGAGTTTTTGAAAATATTTTTACCTATACTGGAAAAAATGCTCATGAAATTGTTTTCTTTTACTCAATTGAAATTCCTGACAAATATTATAAAAATGAATATAAAATTATAGATCAAACTAATCATGTGGCTAAATGGATAGACATATCTGAATTTAAAAATGGAGAAAAAATATTATATCCAACAGGTACTTTAAAATATATCAAAAATATATGCTAAAAAGGAGACATATCTGTCTCCTTTTTATATTTTATATTGCAACTTTTTCTTGTTTTTCAAGCATTCTTACAAATACTTGCTTAATATCTTTCATTTTCCCAAATACAACTACTACATCATTTTCTTCTAATTTTGCATCTGGTTTTATTTCTGATATAATTTCTTCTTTTCTTTTTATAACTAACAGTTGAATATTATATTTCTTCTTTAATTCTATCTCCTCAATTGTTTTTCCTTTCATGCTTTTTTTCAAGTTTCTAATCTCGATTTCTGCTATTACTTTATTTCCAAAAGTATCATATATCATAACATAATTATCTTTTCTTTTTCTTCTAAAATCAGAAATTTTTACTGACAAATAATCTACTAGCTTTTTTAATATTTTAAACTTTCTTAAAAATACAATTAATGCTATATTCCAAATTGTTAATAAAAATCCTAATTTTATTTCTTGTATTGTAGTGCCTGATGTAGACATGAATACATTAACAAATACAGAAACAATAGATATATTAAATATATAACTAAATAGCATTATTGACTGAGCCAACTTTCTTCTTTTTTTTGTTAAAATCATACTTTCACTTTCTGATGTAGTAAATCCTGTTCCTGTCAATAATGAAACTACTTGAAACTTTGCTTTTTCATAACTTATACCTGTCAATCTACAAAGAGCTGTGAAAATTTCAATTAACAATTGGTAAATTAATATTAAAATATTAAATAAAATTAAAGCTGAAACTAAATTCATCTGTTTTCTCCTTTTCTTTTTAAACTCCTACACTCATTGTTTCAGGTAATGTTGATCCTCCATCTATAACAAAGCTTTGTCCTGTTATATATGATGATTCATCACTGGCTAAAAATGCTGCAAGTTCTCCTAATTCTTCTATTGTTCCAAGTCTCTTCATTGGAATTCCTGCTGCAATTCCTTCCACTACTGAATTAGGATTTTTTTCATTTGAATCTTTTGCAATTCCTTCTACCATAGGAGTCATAATATATCCTGGTAAAATTGCATTAACCCTTATTTTTCTTTCCACTAACTCTGCTGCTAGTCCTTTAGTAAATCCTAATAATGCAGCTTTTGTTGTAGCATAAGCTACTTCTCCAGTATCTGCTACCATTGTTCCAGTAACTGATGATAAATTTACTATTGCTCCATTTTCTGGCATATATGGAACTACTTCTTTTGAAACATTCCATGTTCCTTTTATATTTATATCAAAATGAAAATCTCTAATTTCATCTGGAGTATCTAAAAAAGGTGTCAATTTAGCAACTCCAGCATTATTAACTAATATATCTATTTTTCCATATTTATCAGCAACTTTTTCTACTATTTCTTTAACTTTTTTGCTATCACGAATATCTACTAAATATCCTCCTACATCTTCTAAATCTTCTTTTAACTTATCAACTGTCTCTTGTAGTTTATTAGAATAGTCTAGAATTATTACTTTTGCTCCATGTTTTAAAAATACTTTTACAATTCCTAAGCCATTTCCCATAGCTCCACCTGTAACTATTGCTACTTTATCTTTTAGTTTCATAATATTCCTCCTCTATTTTACTTCTGTCTCCCATAAACCATGTTTATTGCAATATGCATAAAGTTTTGAATTTTCTACATAAGTAAATCTAGCTTCTGCTTTTTCTCCTGGTTTAAGATTTACAACATATTCTTTGTTTCCAGCAACTAAAGCAACCCATTCAATATAGTGTTCATCTTCCATAACGTGATTTACTTTTGCTACAATCTCATTTCCTTCTTTTTCATATGTAGGTTTATGTTTTTCAACAGCTGCATCTACCGAATTTGCTTTCATAACATTCATTTCTTCTCCGCAACATTTAATTCCACAATTATCACATGTGCAATCTTCTAAAACTCTTACAGTTGCTCCACATTTCATACATTTTTTAATAATTAATTCTTTTTCCATAATATCTTCCTCCTATTTTATATATCTAATATAATCTTTTTTTCTTTCATCTGCCCCTTTTGCAGATTCTTTTGCATAACCTAATATACAATGTCCTATTCCAACAAAATTATCAGGTATGCCCCATTTTTCTAATAACTTCTTTCCTTCTTCTGTCTCTAATTCTTCTTTTGCTCTATGAATCCAGCAAGATCCTACATTTAGTGCTGCAGCTGCATTCATCATATTTCCTAACACCAAACTTCCATCTTCTATATATGTTTTTATATTTTTATCTGCCATTACTAATAGAATTGTAGGTGCATTATAAAATGTATCTCTACTTTCATCTCCTGCTATTTTTGCGTTTATTTTAGTCAATTTTTTTCTTGTTTCTTCATCTTGTATTACTAGTATTATTGGTGATTGCTTTCCCATTCCAGTAGGTGCATATGTTCCCGCTTCTAGTATTATTTTCAACTCTTCATCTTTTATTTGTTCTTCTTTATATGACCTACAACTTCTTCTGGTAATCAAAGTTTGTATAGTGTCTTTCATTATTCAACCTCCTTTACTTTTTTTCAATATGATTCTATCATAAATTTATATTTTTTACTATTTAAAATGCATATTTTTTAACTTTTTTAATATAATAATATTAAATGTTGTATTACAATTGATGTTAAACAAAATAAATAAAAATTGAATAAGTGATTTAAATCATATATAATTAAGTTGCGAAACCATTATATAAAGGAGATTTAAATCACTTATGAATAATATTATAACAGAAAAAAATAAAAAAAGATACCTTCCACACGATATTAATACAAGAAAATATGCAGTAGAAATGTATAGAAACTGTGGAGATATAAATTATGTATGTAGAAAATATCACATTTCAAGAGTTTCATTATGGAGATGGAACAAAGTTTATGACGGAAAAATAGAAAGTATAACAGATAAATCACACAAGCCCAAAAGTAGACACCCAAATGCTCACACAAATCAGGAAATAAGATGGATAAGAAATTATGTGAGAAGAAATCCAAGAATAACTTTGTGTGAATTATGGATGAAATTGAAACGAGAAAAAGGATATAAGAGAACAATAACAGCATTATATAGAGTAATGAGGAGATTAAATATAAAATTCTATAGAGGAATGAATATAAAAAACACATCAAAGAAAAACACAATAAAAAATATGAAACACCAAAAAACATTGGAGAAAAAGGGCAAATGGATGTAAAATACGTTCCAAATGAATGTAAAAGCAATATTTTAGCAGAAGATAAGAAATTTTATCAATACACATATATAGATGAAGTAACAAGAGAAAGATTTTTGTACTGGTATGAAGAACATACACCAACAAATACAGTAGATTTTGTATTAAGATTAATAAAATATTTAGGATATAAACCAAAAGAAATACAAACAGATAATGGGATATAATTCACATATAATCAAGCAAAAATAAAGAAGATACACCCATTAGAAAAATTATTAAAGGAATTAGGAATAAAACATCATAAAATAAAACCAAGAACACCACAACATAATGGTAAAGTGGAAAGAAGTCATAGGAATGATAATGAAAGATTTTATAGTTATCTAAAATTTTATAGTTTAGAAGATTTAAGAGAGCAAGGAAAAAGATATTTAAAAAGATCCAATAATATACCAATGGCTGTATTAGGTTATCTAACCCCAAAAGAAAAGAGAGAAAAACTAGAAATATTTGGAATGATTAATTATGCAATTTAATTATAATGATTAAATTTTTATATATTTTTGTTTCACATCATTGACACGACAACAACTTTTTTAATATAATAATATTAAAAGTATTGACATTACTCGCTTTTAGTAGTAAAATTATTATGTTATAAAAATATCGCGGGGTGGAGCAGTTGGCAGCTCGTTGGGCTCATAACCCAAAGGTCGTAAGTTCGAGTCTTACCCCCGCAACCAAATTAAAAGAGTTTGAATATCAAACTCTTTTTTATTTTCTTTATTTTTATAAATTTTTTGTTACTTTTCATAAAAAACTTACGCATTTTAGCAAGTTTCATTTATTATTTAATTGTATTTTGAAATATAATTAAGTTCACGGTGAAAGAAAAGGGGTGATTTTATGAGACTTTTACTAGATCAAGATTGCAAGAAATGTGGTACTATTACTGTATCTGTATATAAGAAAGACATTAGTAAAAATATCTTCTTCGATGTTAAAGCTGATAATGATAATGTTCTTCCTGTATCATATATTATAGAAGACACTTTGAAATTTTACTAGAATTAACTTACATAGTTAGTTCTACTTTTTTATCTTTCTTCACCATTTTCGTTTTCTTTTTTATCTATCATTGATTTTTTTATTTCTCTTTCTAATCCCTCTGGCTCTGGATAAAAATCTTCATCTAAAGCTGCTAATACAAATTTATCTCTTATACTCCACTTAACAACCTTATTAGTATCTTTATTTACTATTCTAGTTAATCCACTTGCTATCTTTGAAATATCTAATTCAAAATTATGTTCTTTTGCAAATATTGTTGCATAAGCCAATATAGTTCTCGTGTTTCCATCTCTAAAAGGATGTACTCTCCAAATTTTAGCCATATTTCTTACTAAATGCTTTGTTACTTCTTCTTTATTGTCTGAAATACTATCCCAATCAAAATTATTCATAGTTGTAATATTTTTCTGTAATTCTTTTTTTATATTTTTGGGATTTGCATATTCTAAACTTATTCCTGGTATTATTATTTCCGTTTTATATAACGGTACTGTTCTAAATTCACCAGCCCAATCGTATATATCTTCAAATATATGTTTATGAACAGCTTTTAACAAGTCCATATCAAATTTTCCCTTATATACTTTATCTACATTTAATAGTTTTAAATAACAGATATCTTTTTCTTTTTTGTTTAGTTCATCATAATTTGTAATTCCTAACATATTTTTCAAAGTCCCATTTTCTTGGATGTATGGATCTTTCATAATTATTGCTCCTTATATTTTTCTATTAATTCTTTTTGTATTTCTTCTAATTCTTTTTCACCATTTATGTATTGCTTAACTAAATTTATCGCATATTCTGATGGCATATCTTCCTCATTAGCCACAGACATTTTTAATGCTTGTTTAGCAATGTTTTTCCTTTCTTCCTTTGTAGTTTTTTCTATTAAATATTCCATATTTTCTCCTATCTTAAAAAACCTTTTATAATTTCTTGTTCTGCTTCTTCTTCTGTTAATCCTAATGTTCTCAATTTCGTTATTTGTTCTCCAGCAATTTTCCCTATTGCCGCTTCATGAATAAGATTTGCATCTACAACATTTGCAACTACTTCTGGTACAGCAGTAACTTTTGCATCATCTTTTATTATAGCATCACATTCACTATGTGAGAAACATTTTGCATTTCCATATATTTTTGAAACAAAATGTTGTTTTGAATTTCCTGTAGCAACAGACCTAGAAGTTACATGTGCACTTGAATTGTCCCCATTTAATTCTACCTCAAAAATAGTTTTTGCATATTGATTCCCATGTGTCATTATTTTTTCTGTAACTACGAAATTTGTATCTTTCTCTAGAATTCCTTTAGTTTCTCTTATAGTAGAATCAACACCTTTTATTTGGTAGCTCTCCATATCTATACTGCTTCCTTCTTTTAAATACACTTCAGTTACAGGGTTTAAAATTCTTTTTCCCTCTCCATTGCCTTCACCATAATGTTTTTCTATATACTTTACTTTTGCTCCTTCTTCTAGATAAAATCTATGTATTCCATCATGTTCTGAATCTTTATGATGGTCATTATGAATTCCACATCCTGCAACTATTATTACATTTGCATTTTTTCCTATGTGAAAGTCGTTATATACAACATCTTTTAATCCACTTTCTGTTATGATTACTGGTATATGTATAAATTCAAATTTTGTATCTTCTTTTACATATATATCTATTCCAGAATTATCTTCTTTATTTACTATATTAACATTAGGTGTTACTTTTCTTTCTATTCCTTTACCATTTTTTCTTATATTGAAAGCTCCTTTTTCTATATCATCTAGATTTGATACTTCATTTAGTAACCCTTTATCTATATCTTTTAATGTTTTTTCTTCCACTATATTTTTGCACCTTCTTTCCTTACTCTGCAACATCCTCTATTTGCTTCTATTGTATTTTCTAACATTTTTTTACTGTTTTCATCTTTATCTATTTTTCCATTTTTTAATAATACTATTTCATCAGCTATATTTAAAATTCTTTCTTGGTGAGAAATTATTAAAGTAGTACCTTTTATCATTTCTCTCATGCTTTCAAATATTTCGATTAAATTACCAAAACTCCACAAATCTATTCCCGCTTCTGGCTCATCAAATATTGTAACTCCTGTTTTTCTTACTACTACTGTAGCAATTTCTATTCTCTTTAATTCTCCTCCTGATAAAGAACTATTAACTTCTCTATCTACATATTCTTTTGCACATAGTCCAACTTTAGATAATATATCACAAGCTTCTTTTCTGTTTAAATCTTTTTTTGATGCTAATTTCAATAAATCAAACACAGTTATTCCTTTAAATCTTACTGGTTGTTGAAAAGCAAAACTTATTCCCATATTTGCTCTTTCATCTATTGTTAGATTAGTTATGTCTTTTCCATCAAATATTATCTTTCCTGAATCTGGTTTTTCTATTCCCATTATTATTTTTGCAAGTGTGGATTTTCCTGATCCATTTGGCCCTGTCATTACTATAAATTTATTACTATCTAATTTTAAACTTATATCATCTAAAATCTTTCTTCCTTCTCTTTCAAAACATATATTTTGTAATTCTAGCATTTTATTCCTCCTTGTTCTTGTTTTTTTAATCTATTTTTTGCTGTTATTTTTACACATGCTCTACATTTTTCATTATCCGAATTATATCCGACACTCTAAATCTCCTAAATCTAATATTTTAGTAATATATTTATCTAGTTTTTTAGTTGTTTCTTCAGACATAGCATGTTTCATAGCTTTTGCTTCTTCTTTTGCTATCTTTTCATCTATCTCTAATACTTCTGTTAAAAACATATTTAAAATATCATATTTTTTTATAATATTTCTTGCTGTTTCTTCCCCTTTTTTAGTTAAAGTTATTTCACCATATGCTTCATAATTTAAAAAGCCCATTTCTTTTAAAGTTTTTATTCCTTTAGTTACACTTGGTTTCTTAAAAGATAATTTATTAGCAATATCTGTAATTCTAACTTTTTTATCGTTTCTTTTTAACAAATATATTGTTTTTAAATATTCTTCTTGAGAATCAGTCATAACTCCCTCCTAAAATGTTAGTCTACGCTAACATTTTACTATCTATCACTTCCTTTGTCAATACTATTTATCTATTTAACAGTAATTAAATCCTTTATTTTATCAAATTTTGCATCACCTATTCCACTTACTTCTTTTAGTTCTTCAATATTTTTGAAAGTTCCTTTTTCTTCTCTGTATTCTATTATCTTCTTTGCTGTTGATTCTCCTATTCCTGGCAATGTATCTAGCTCTTCTTCTGTTGCTTTATTTATATTAATTTTTTCATTTTTAGTAGAAGTCGTACTTTCTTGATTGCTAACTATTTCATTTTTTAAAATATTATTATTATTATTTTCTATTATATTTCCTTCTTCCATTTCTTTTTTTGAATATACATATATCTTCATCCCATCTTCTAATATTGACGCTAAATTTATATCTTTTGTGTATGCTTCTTCAGTAAATCCCCCTACTTTCTCTATACCATCTATTAGCCTTGCACCTTCTTCTAATTCAATAACTCCTTCATTTTTAACAGCTCCTGATATATGTACTTTGATTTTTCCTTTTTCCTCTTCATTTTCTTTATCTGTTTCTTCATTACTTGTATTTTCTATTTCTAATTCTTCTATGTTAGTATTTGAATAGTCTTTAAAATACACATATATCCCACCAAATATGATTAATATTATTGCAATTATACTTAGCAAAATTTTTTGTTTTCTATTTAAGTTAATCAATAAAATCTCTCCTTTCTTTTTTTGTTTTATTTCCATTTTAGTAATTGAAATTTTATTTAAAATACGATATATTATTTATATTATTATTTATTAATAGGAGTATTTAAAATGAAGTTCAAAAAATTAGTTATACCAATAATTATAGCAATTTTATTAATATTTAATTCAAATATCGTTTTAGGAAATGATGAAGGAAATGAAAGTGGCAATATAGATATATCGGCTCAAGCTGCATTCTTGATGGATAATAGGACAAAAAAAGTAATTTATCAAAAAAATGAGGCTGAAAGAATGTATCCAGCAAGTACCACAAAAATTATGACTGCAATACTTACTTTAGAAAATTGTAATTTAGATGAAAAAGTAACTGCAAGCTATAAAGCAGTAACTAGTATTCCAGATGGTTATTCAAGTGCTAATATTCAAATTGGTGAAGAACTTACAGTTGAGCAATTATTAGAACTACTTCTTGTACATTCTGCAAATGATGCAGCAAATGTTTTAGCAGAATATGTTGGACGGTTCTGTTGATAGTTTTGTATCAATGATGAATACAAAAGCAAATGAATTAAATTTAACAAATACTAATTTTACTAACACATATGGATTAGATGATGAAAACCATTATACTTCTGCTAAAGATTTAGCATATATTATGGACTATTGTTTACAAAATTCGAACTTTAGGAAAATAGCTGGTCAAGCTTCTTGTGCAATTCCTGCAACAAATAAATCTGGTACTAGAAAATATAACTCAACAAATGAAATAATTATTCCTACAAGTAAGTATTATTATAAATATTCAACAGCTGGAAAAACTGGCTTTACAACACCTGCTGGAAACTGTCTTGTTTCATCTGCATATAAAGATGATTTAGAATTAATTTGTGTGGTTCTAAATTCAAACAAAAATGATTCAAATAGTAGATTTGTTGATACAACTACATTGTTCGAATATGGATATTCTAATTACTCAGTAAAAAATATTGTTAATGAAAATGATGTGATAACATCAATAGAAATAAAAAATGCAACTAAAGAAACTAAAAACTTAGATTTATATTGTTCTGAATCAATTCCAGTTTTAGCAAATAACTCAAGTGATTTAACTAGTATTTCACCTAATATATCTTTAAATGAAAATATATCAGCACCTATTTTACAAGGTGATATATTAGGAAGTGTAACTTATTCTGTTGATGGTGTAGATTATACAACAAATATAATTGCATCACATGATGTAGAAAAATCTTATTTACTAAATTATATTATTGCTATTATTTTAGTTATATTAATTTTAACATTAGTTTTGAAACTTTCTTCGAAAAAAAATAACAGAAAGAAAAAAAGATATAAAACTTATATAAGATAATGTAAAAGTATTATACTAGATAAATAGGTAAAATAAAAGAGAAATTTTATAAAATTTCTCTTTTTTATTATTTTCTATTAATAATCTTTTCCTATAACTATTGTTACATCAACTTTACTTGAACTTGATGCACTATCTGATATAGTTCCTGCACCAATTGTTTGTTTTATGTTTGTTAATATTGTATCAGCAACATCTTTTTTATTAATAATTGTAGTTTTAGCTGTAGAGTTTGTTGTTCCTTTTCTATCTACCTCATATCCTGCTCCCTCTAATTCTTCTACTACTTTATCCAAGTTGCTACTATCCCCACTTCCATTTAGAACTTCTAGTGTGATATCTGCTTTGCTGACTGTTTCTTCTTCATCTTCTGTTGTTTGTTCTAAGTCTCTATCATAAAACATTTCTTGAATCAATTCTTCTGTTTCCTCTTCATCATGAACAAATATCCATGTTCCAGAACTATTTTTATTTGTGCTTTCCCCAGGCAAAGTATTTGTTATCATATTAGCAGTATCAAATTCTACTACATATGGTATATAGTCTTTTGCTACATTAAAATCAATATTTGTTTCAATATTTTTTTCTGCAACTTCTAATATTTGCCCTATTTTAAATATATTTTCTGGTTTAGCAGTTTGTTTTATTGTAGCCATGATAAATTCTCTTTGGGTTCTCATTCTTCCTAAATCATTATCACCATATTCTACTGGATATGATGTACCATTATTATTATGTCTAAAACGAACTAATTGTTCTGCTTTTTCACCATCTAGTAATTGTTCCCCTTCTTTTAAATGAATATGTAAATCTTGGTTTGTATCATCATAATTCATATCCATAGGCACATAGAAAGTTACTCCACCTATTGCATCTACTAATTCAATTAAAGCTTCTGTTCTTACCACTACATAATATTGTATTCCTAAATTTGTAATATCATTAACCGCTTCTAATGTTTCATCTGGTCTATGCTTTCTTCCATAAAGTGAATTTATCTTTTGATATGCTGTAGCCTTTGCTGGATTAGTTCCAACATATGTATCTCTTGGAATTGATAATAAACTTGCTTTTTGTGTATTAGGATTATATGATGCAACCATTATTGTATCTGTAAGTTCCACGCCTTCTTGATCTGTACTTATTCCTAATACTAATACCTTTAACTCTTGTAATTCTTTTTTTGTATTTTCATTATGTCCTACTACGGTTGCAAGCATTCCACTTAATCCCCAACCATTTTTATATACTCTATATGCAAATACTCCTCCTGCTATTAATATTATTAACAATATCACTAGAAGTACTATTCTTAAAGTCTTCCTCTTTTTCTTTTTATTTCTCGCTTTTTGTCCTGATATATCTTTTTTATTTGTTTTTTTAGAATTAATTTTTGTATTATTTTTCACACTTTTACTATTTTTACTACTTTTTCTTCTGTTTTCACTATTTTTATTCAAAATTTCTCAACTCCCATAAATTATATGATATAAGTATAGCAAAAGTTTTAAAAAAACGCAACAAAATAGGATGAAATTATGCGTTTTATCCTATTAATTTTTTATTAATTTTTTATGAAGAAAATATTTAAAATATTATTATTATACATCAATTTACATATATATGATGTATCAACTTTTTTAGTTACTTCATTTGTTGGATTTATCTGTCCATATATATTTATGATAAATAAAGCAATATATACTATAAGTATTCCTCTTAATAGCCCATATATAACTCCACCTAATTTATTAAATTGTTTTAGGATTGGCAATTTTGCTATTAAATTTGCAAGTCCAGTAACAAATATAAGTGCAATTCTAATAACTACAAAAAGAGCTATTAAAATTACTATATTTATAATATTTATTGCTAAAGTTCTAGAAGTTTCTGATAGCATACCATTTTTAGCACTTTCAACCAATGCATTTGATGTGTCTTTTGATTCCTCAGAATTCATAAATTCATTTATATTATTCTCTATCGTAGTTTGTAAATTTTCATCTATTGATGTATTATTTATTACTAAGTTAGAAATTGGTCTATAAAGTATGAATGTAACTACTATTGCTATAATGAATGCACATAATTTTATTCCCAATTCTAATAATCCTTTTTTATAACCTAAAAAAACTGATAATAAAACAAATCCAATAATTATTAAATCAATTATAATTCCCATATTAAAATTCTCCCATTATACTATAAATTTATAATTTCTATTTTATCTCTATAAATTATACCTGCTATATTATCTGATACAACCAAGTTAGTTATTTCTTGACTTGAAACATATCTTTTAACTAACATTCCAGATGTACTTATAAATTCAACTTCTGCACCTAAATTTAAAGCAATTATATTTCCTTTTGTATATATTTCTTTTGCAACTGAATTAATCGTATATTCTTTTGTTGTTCTATTATCTGTACTAATTATATTTACTACAGAATCTGCTGTAAACAAATCTGTCGATTTTTCCTCAACTATACATACATTATTTGTTAGTTCTACAGATTGAAAAGTCATTTTTTTATCTTGACTACTTACTAATCTTTCATCTTTATCATTTTCAATGATATTTATACCATCTGTATACATGCAAACTAATCTTGCCTTATCTTGATATTCAATATTAGTAATTAATCTATCACTCTCACTTTTATAATTTCCAACAACAGAATTTGTTGAATCTGTAGTAGCTTTTTCTATTGATATAACTTTTACATTAGATTGTATTAAAGTTCCTGATGTATCTATTTCAGCAATTGCTAAATATTTATTATCATTCGAAATCGCCACATCTGATGCTCTGGTAGATGATTGAAAAGATTTAAATAATAGTGTTCCTTTTTGGTCATACATAGATACTACAGTTTTATTTATCGTATCTGTTATAACAACGGCAACATATCCATTTTTATTTACTACTACTTGAGATATATTACCTTCTATTTCAGTTGACCAAGCTATATCTTTATCAGATATAAAATACAACTTTTGCCCTTTCTCTTCAGCTACAACTAAAAATCGATTTGCTGAATCAAATATCGGATTTGAAACTTGTATCTCTAATTCTGTTTCTTTATTTCCATTGTTCCCATAGATTGAAAATTTGTTTTTATTTAGTATTCCTATATATTTATTAAAAGCATATATATTAGATGTTTCATTCTCTTTTAATTTAATTGAAACAGCACTATCTTGTGCTACTTCTTTTCTAAATATATTTTTATCTATCCAGTTTCTTGCATCTTTATTATTAAAATACACACCTAAAAAAACGCCAATACTCATTAAAACAACTGCAATAACAATTGATATTATTATTTTCTTTTTATTTATCTTCTTTTCTTCTATCGGCTGTTCCCAAAAATCCTTCATATCTTTCTCCTTAGTTTTGTTTTTATGTGTCTATTTTACTATATAAAAATACAAAATGCAATCATTTAAAGTAGTGGATTTTTATATTTTAATATGTTTTTGTTTTTATATTTTTTAATAAACGACATTCTTGTATCATCTGAATTATTCCTAAATATCCGAATAGTGGATATAGCAAGTTTATTAGATTTGAGAAACCAATATTAGATATAAAAACAGAAAATGCACAAATTATTATTGCAACTTTTTTATACATCTTTTCACTTGACACTGTATTTTTTAAAAAACTTGTTCCTAAAGATACACTTGTTGTAAATATAGAGCCTAATATTATAAATCCATACATTATTCTAAATATATTTGATATTTTAGAAACCACATATACAGCTGGCATTTCTAAATTTGAAATATTGACATCTACTTTTATTAAAGTCAGAAATATTACTAATGATAATAAAATAATAATTATTGTAGTAATACTTGTTATTAAAACAATATCTTTTTTCGATTTTATATTATTTTTAAGTGTAATTATTACAGGTATTAGCAAGATGCTATTATATCCGCTATATAAAATGGCGTCTAGTAACCATCCAAAATTATTACTTTTTATTAAATGTTGATTTATTTCTAATATATTTATATCTTTAATATTTATAATTCCAATTATGACTAGGAAAAAGATTAATGTAGGTACCAATATTTGATTTACTTTTATCAGACCTTTTACATTATTCATGAAAGTTATATAACTAAGTATTGCTAAAATAGTGCTTCCTATTATTCCTTTTATTCCAAATTCTTGTTCAAAATATGCACCAAATCCTGCTATCATAATAAAAAATGATATTAGAATAAATATATTAACAATTAGATTTATAATTGTTTTTATATAACCTTCTTTGCATTTTCCAATCAATATTTCTAATAATTCTTTATAGTTTTTTATATCATATTTATCTAATATCTTTAATGTATTAAATATTATTATTCCCATTAAAAGTGATGAGATAATTATTCCATATATACCTTTTTCTCCATTTGAAAAGAAAAATAAATTTATCTCTTGTCCAGATGCAAATCCAGCTCCTATTAATGTTCCTATTATCACAAAAACAACATTTAAAATATTTTTCATAAATAAAACCCCATATTATTTTATGGGGTTTATAAAATATTTATTCTATTTTTTTCTTCTTCTAACTTGCCATACAACAATCCCTGCTATTATTATTAAAGCTGGGACAGTAAATATAATTGTTCTTATTATTGTATCTTGTTCTTCTGTTGCTGTATATGTTACTGTACCTGTACTCTTTCTTGTTGTAATATCTTCTTCTCTATCTGAAAGATATGCTATTGAATTTAAAACTAAATCTTTATTATATCCTAATTGAATTGCAGCCATTTGTGAACTTGAGCTTAGTTGATAATCAGAAATAAAGTAGTTTTCTCCATATATTATAAGCTTTGAAACTTTCTCACTTTCTCCTGTTTCTTCATTTGCTTCTTGTATTGTTTTATCTAATTCTGCTCCAACTACAAATGTTCCTTTTTCTTCGTCATCTTCTGCCCCAGAAGATTGATTACTAAAATCAGTTCTAAAATATGAAGCTTCACTTGCTAATAATAAGTCTGTTTTTGTTACATTTAGTTCTTCTAATTTATCTTCATCAACATTTATTTTTGTTGCATTTACCATTATAGCTCCTGTTGTATTATATACATCTTTAGTAACTGTAGAATATTCTACATCTGGAATTATTATATCTGGTGAAGATACTACCATTTTACTTGAATCTGTTTCTCTTATTATTCCTTTTTCAAATGGATTTACTCCATACATTGCTAATATTTTATTTACATTTGGCATACTTTCATCTGCTGTTACTGCTGCATTTAACCACAATACATTTCTTCCTGAGTTTATATAATCTATTATTGCATTTGTAGCAATATCATCAAAATCTTTTGAAGGTGTCATTATAACTAATGTATCACAATCATCAGGAACTTTTCCTGTTGACAATATATCTGATGATTTTGTTTCATTAATTTCATTTTCTAAATACATACTTAGCATATACATGTTTTTTGATAATGAAAAGTCACTATATCCCTCTAAGAAATATACTACTGGAATTTCATCACTTGAAACTGAAATTATACTACTTGTTAATTTTTCTTCTGCTATACTTATAGTTTCATATTTTGAAGTATCATATGTTACTAGGTCTGAATCTGTAAGAACTTTTGATTTATCTCCACATTCAATTATTATTCCAGTTGTTCCACTTTCTATACCATATTTTTCAGCTAAATCTGGTCTATTATTTATATCAACTGCTTCTACATTTATTTTTTCATTAGCTTTGCTATATTGTTTTGCTAAATCTACTGTTGAATTATCATCTGTATATCCTATAAAATACATATTTATATCTTTATCAATATTTTTAACTCTTTCTTTACTCTCATCTGTTAAAGTATATAACTTTTCTTGAGTGAAATCTAACGGTGCTAATTCTAATTTTTGCATACCTAAATTTATTAAAATAAATCCAACAACAATTATTATAACAAGAGCTAAAGTTGTAGTTCCATCTAATAACCAACTTTTTTTCATTCTTTGAAGAATTTTATTTGTTTTTTCTTCTTTTTCAATTTTTTTCAAACTTTTTTCTTTTGATGATTTTTCAATATTCACCTGTTCTTTCTTTTCTTTTTTATTATTCTTTTTCACTTTTGCTTTCCTCCTATCTAACACTTTTTCTTCTTTGCATAAATATTACTGTTAATAATAGACATGTTATTGTAAATGTTATGAAAGTAACTGTATCTGCTATGTCTATTTGTCCTGATGGAAATTTAGAAAACATATTTATTAATGAGAAATTAGTAAAAACAGAACTAAAGTTTGGTAAAAACCAACTTAATATGAAAAATCCTATTGTTACTACTCCTGCTATTATTTGATTTTCTGTAATACTAGATGCTAAGATTCCAAATGAAATATAACTCATTGCTAATAACAAAAATCCTAGTAGTGTAACTAATGCTGTAGTTATATGAGGTGTTCCGAAGAAACATAATATTCCAAAATATAAAAATGTACATAGCTCAGTGATTATTACTATTAAAGTTGCTGCTATAAATTTTCCTATCACAACTTTAGTTATACTAAGTGGTGCTGTTAATAATAATTGTTCTGTTCCTGTTTTTCTTTCTTCTGCCATTGTTCTCATTGTAAGTATTGGTACTATAAATGTTAATATTGTTGCTCCAGAATAAAATATGTATTCAAAATTTGTGCTTTGATATGTAAATACATCTGTATAAAAGAATATACTAAACATTATTAAAAATAATCCTATAAAAACATACCCTATTGGAGAATAGAAATATGATTTAATTTCTTTTTTTATAATTGCCCACATTATTTATTTCCTCCTTCTATTAATTTCATAAATGCCTCTTCTAATGTACTATCAGCTTTTTTCATTTCAAAGATAGTTATATTCTCTTTTGCAAACTCTGCAAATAATTCTTTTCTTAGGTCTTTTTCTCCTACAGTTTCTATAGCATATTGTTTAGTTCCATCATCATTATTAGTTACTAATTCTATCTTCTTAATATCATTTAATTTTTCTTTTATCTTTTCTATTTTATTTTCTTTATCTTCTACTGTAACATATATTAAATTATTGTTATTTACTTTGTTCTCTAGGTTTTCAGGTGTATCAACTGCAATTATTTTTCCTTTATTTATAATCACTACCTTATTACAAATCTGACTAACTTCTGATAATATATGTGAACTTAGGATTACAGTATGTGTCTTTCCTAGTTCTTTTATTAAACTTCTAATCTCTGTTATTTGTTTTGGATCAAGTCCTACTGTTGGTTCATCTAGAATTAATATCTTTGGTTCTCCAACTAAAGCACCTGCCATACTTACTCTTTGTTTATATCCTCTTGATAAGTTTTTAATAAGTTTTTTCTCTACATCTTTTAATCCTGTTTTTTCAATTATTTTTTCTACTTTTTCTTTTCTTTCTTTCCTATTAACTCTCTTGATTTCTGCCATATACATAACAAATTCTTTTACTGTTAAATCTGTATACAAAGGTACCCCCTCTGGCATATATCCAATCTCTCTCTTGGCTTTTTTAGGTCTTTTTAACATATCATAACCATCAATTATGATATCTCCACTTGTTTGTTCTATAAAACCTGTCATCATGTTCATAGTAGTACTTTTTCCAGCACCATTTGGTCCTAATAGACCTACTATTTCGCCGTCATTAATTGTAAAGCTTATATTATCTACGGCTACTACTTTTCCATATTTTTTTGTAACATTTTTTACCTCTATCACAAAAAATTCCTCCTTTAAAAATCTTCTAACGTATATTTCCCTAACATACTATCATTTTCTTTTTTTAAAGTAAAGCGATTCACAAAAAATTCACATTGCCATAATCTTATATCCTTATTTGTTCATAATGTGTATCTAATTTGCATAATCATGAAATGAGGTGTTAATTTATGGATTTTCTATATCCTTTTTTTATTAGCTTTTTTCTTATCTTTATTTCTGAATTAGGAGACAAAACTCAATTACTTGTTCTTTCCTTTTCAACAAAAAATAAAGCTAAAAATATTTTATTAGGTGTAGCAATTGGTACTTTTTTTAGCCATGGATTAGCAATCCTTTTTGGTAGTCACTTAGGTTCTTTTGAAAATAATACTATTCAATTTTATTTAAGTATATTCACATATCTTTCTTTTTTAGTTTTTGGAATTATTGGCTTTATTCCAAAGGCTGGAAAAGAATCTACAAGCTCTAAATTCTCATTTCTACAAAAAATTTCAAACTTAAAGATTAACTCTACTATTTTAGTTGCTATTAACATTGTAATTGGCGAATTTGGTGATAAAACATTTTTAGCATCATTAGGACTAGGCCTTCAATATCCTAAATATAAATTATTTCTAATTATGGGTTCGATTATGGGAA
>CAMFER010000021.1 GCA_945949485.1 uncultured Clostridium sp.
CTCCACTACGGACTTTCACCGATTAGCTAAACGACATGCCTGTCGCACTATAAAAGGAATAACTTGTAAAATAGTTATTCCTTTTTTTGTTTCTATGTTCTTTTATTCTTTCCTGGCTGATCATGCTCAAATTCTGAATCTTTCTCTGCCTTTTCAGTCACTTCTTTCTTTAACTGCTCAGTTTTTAATATAGCATCTTTTCTTTCTTCTATAGTTTTTAATAGTTTTTCTTTTATATCTTCCATATTATAAACATCAGCTATTTCTTCATTTTCATCTAAAATCTCTCTAGCCATTTTTTCTATTATATCTTCACTTAAATGTTTGTGTGAATTTGTATTATCTTTTCCATCTACATCTTCTGTTCTTAAATTGTCACAATGGCTTTTATCTGCTGTTTTATGTTTCTTTTCTACTTCTTGGTAGCCTTCTTCAACTGATCTATATCCTGTATCATATTCACCTGATATATCTCTAATTTTCTTATCAGTCTCCCATACATTTGTAGTTTCTAATTCTGTATCTAAGCTTTTATTTCCTTCTATTCCTTTTCCTCCTATTGTCTTTCTTGGAGAATAATATGCTTTTATTTCTCCATATTGTTCATTATCTATAGCTAAAGTTCCTTCTCCTATTTTATATCTTGATAGAACCGAATTTTCTCCCACTTTTCCATTTGCATTTATAGAATAATTCTCTTCCCTTGGATTATCTCCTTCTTGATAATCTTGCTCTAAATCTATTGGTGTTTTATTTTCTTCATTATCTATTAATACAAATTGATATCTAGCAGTATTTCCTTTTACTATTTTTCCAGCTTCTGTTTTTGTTTTATTTATTTCGTCTGATTCAACTATTCCTAGTTTTTTATATTTCTTTCCGTCTTTTGGAATTTTACCTTCCGCTTCTAAAACTTGTCCTAATCTTTTCATATCAGTAGTTTTATTATCTAAATCCATCTCTTGTTTTACATTTACATCATTTATAGTATTATTATTTTCTGTTTTAGATAGTATATTATTATTTATTCTTTCTAGTTTACTTGTTTTTTCTTCATTTATTTTAACTTTTTGCGCTAAATCAATTTCTGTTATTCTCTTTATATTTCTTTTTTTGGAAAAACCTAATTGTCTTTCTAGTTCTAAAACTTCTTCCTTCCTATATTCTTTTTCCTGAAAAATTTCTTCATTCTGCTTATTCACTATGTTTTGCACCTTATCTTTAATTTCAGCAGACAATGTGTTTTCTTTTGAATCTTCTCTAAATAGTATTCTGTCCTCCATCACATTTGTATCATATACACCAATTAATTTGTTATTCAAATAATATTTAAATACATCTCCACTTTTTCTTAGAATCAATTCTTCTCCATCAACTGTTCCTAATCTTTTCATGTTTTTCCTCCTAATATACTATTTAGAAAATTCTCCTATTAGGTCATATTCACTTGTGCTAACTATTTTTACTTTTTCAAAATTATTTATAACTTCTTTTTCATCTATTTCTTCACTATTTGATATATATATTAGCCCATCTATATCTGGTACCTCTTTAAAAGTTCTTCCTATATAATATTTTCCGTCAAAAGATTTTTCTTCAATTAAAACTTCTTCAATATTCCCCATTCTATTTTCTAGATTATTACAAGAAACTTCTTGCTGTTTTTTCATTATCTTGTTATATCTAGATTTTTTTGTATTTGTATGAACTTGTTCTGGTAATTTTGCAGCTGGAGTTCCATCTTCTTTTGAATACATGAATACACCTAATTTATCAAATTTAGCTTTTCCAACAAAATCTAGTAACTCATCAAACTGTTCTTTTGTCTCACCTGGAAATCCTACAATTAAGCTTGTTCTAAGTGTAACTTCTGGTATTTTTTCTCTTATTTTTTCTATTAAATTAGTAATTTGCTTTTTATTTGTTCTTCTATTCATTCTTTTTAATACTTCATCTGAAATATGTTGAATAGGAATATCGAAATATTTTGCTATTTTAGGATTATTAGCAACGACATTTATTAATTCATCTGTTATTCCCTCTGGATATGAATATAGAAATCTTATCCATTTTATTTCATCTATTTTTGATATTTCTTCTAAAATTTCTGCTAGTTTACTTTCTCCATATATATCTACTCCATATTTTGTAGTATCTTGCGCAATTACTATTATTTCTTTTATTCCTTTTTTAGCTAATTCTTTAGCTTCTTTTATTATTTCTTCTTTTTTTCTACTTACAAATGGTCCTCTTATATATGGAATAGCACAATATGTGCATCTATTGCTACATCCCTCTCCAATTTTTAAATATGCATAATTTTTTCCTGTAGTAATTTCTCTACCTAAAAATTCTTCTTCATTAAACATTGGCATAGGAGGAATTTTTGATATCTTTTTGCTAGTATTTGTTTTACTTATATTAACTGTATTTTCTTTCACTAATTTATCTATTTTATCAAAAATTTCATCATATTCATCTATTTTTATAAATAAATCAACTTCTGGTAATTCTTTTACTAATTCTTCATAATATCTTTGAACTAAGCATCCCATAACTATTAAAAATTTACATCTTTTTTCTTTATACTGTGCCATTTCTAGTATTGTGTTTATAGCTTCTTCTTTTGCTGAATCAATAAATCCACAAGTGTTAATGATTATAATATCTGCTAAATTTGCATCATTTACCACTTTATAATTAGCTTTTTTTAGTTTTCCAATTACTATTTCAGTATCTATTAAATTCTTACTACATCCTAATGATATAAAACCTATATTCATTTTTTTACTTCCTTTACTTATTTTATTGTGCATAGTGACTGCAAATATGTTTTCTTGTAATTTCCATTAAATCTAATTTCGTAAATCCTTCTACTTGTGTTTTACTTCTATCTTTTTTTAATTCTTCTGTTAATAGATCTTGTATTTTCTTTTTATCATTTTCATTATTCATATCTATATAATCAATTATAATGATTCCGCCAATATCTCTTAATCTAATTTGTTTTGCTATTTCTAAAGTTGCCTCTTTATTTACTTTAAATATTGTATCCTCAGCATTTTTATTTCCCGTATATTTTCCTGTGTTCACATCAATAGCTGTTAATGCTTCTGTTTTATCTATTGTTATAAATCCACCACATTTAAGCCATATTTTTCTATTTTGCATCTTTTCTATTTGATTTTTCATATCATATTTATCCAAGATTTCACTCTTTTTTACTAATTCCACTTCTATATTTTTATATTCTTCATTATTCGAAAACATTTTCTTTAATTCTTTATACCTTTTTTCATCATTTATTATAATTTTATTTATTTTTTGATCTGATAAATCCAATAGCATTTTTTGAACTATATCTTCACTTTCATAAATCAACTCTGGACTATTAGAATTTTCTTTAACTCCTGTATTTAATATATTTTCCCATTTTTCTTCTACATATTTTATATCTTTTATTATCTCTTTTGTCTTTCCTTCTGCTGATGTTCTAACTATTGCTCCATTATTTGCTGATAAATTCTTTCTAACTAGTTCTTTTAATCTTTCTTGTTCTTTTTTGTCTTCTATTTTACTAGATACAGTTATTATATCTGTATTTGGTAATAGCACAATATACTTACCAGGTAAATTAATGTGAGTCGATACTCTTGCACCTTTTTGTATATTGCTATCTTTTTTTATTTGAACTAATAATTTTTGACCTTTTTTTATTTCTTTAGAAATATCTAAATTGTCCAAATTCTCTTTTTCTTCTTTTGTTTCATCTACTTTTTTTAAGATATCTTTTAAATGAATAAAGCTATTTTTTTCTGTACCTATATCAACAAAAGCAGCTTGCATTCCTTTAATTATATCTTTTACAATACCAATATATATATTTCCTTCTTTTCCTTTTAAATTTTCATCTTCTAAATAATATTCAATTAATTTTCCGTTTTCAACTAATGCTATATTAGTTTTATTATCATTTTTTTGTATAAATAGTTCTGTCATAATTTCCTACCTTTTCTCATTTAATTAAATTTGTTCATTGCGCTATCTACGCCATTTTTTATTATTTCAATTATTCCTTCTTTAGCTAAAGTTGTTCCTTTTCCTAATTTTTCTTGCTCTTCTTTTGATATTTTACCTATCACATAGTTTATCATATCTGATTTAAATTCAGGAAGTCCTATTCCAACTCTTATTCTTGTAAAATTTTTTGATTGTATATTTTCAACTACAGATATCATACCTTTATGACTACCTGCTCCACCTGTTTTTCTTATCTTTATACTTCCCTTTTCTACATCAATATCATCATATATAACTATCAAATTATCTAAATCTATTTTATAAAAATCAAAAGCTTCTTTTACACTTTCACCACTTAAGTTCATATATGTCTGTGGTTTTAATAAAAGCACTTTTTCATTTTCTATTATACCTGTACCATAAATACCTTTAAATTTATTTTTGTTTAACTGTATATTATACTCACTTGCTAATTTATTAATTGCATCAAAGCCCATATTATGTCTTGTATTACTATATTCTGGTTCAGGATTTCCTAATCCTACTATTAAATACATAAAATTTCCTCATTTCTAATTTAAACTATTATATATTTTACATTGTTTTTCAATTTTTTTCAAGTTTTTTAATAAATGATACATATCATTCCAGGAATAATATGTATCACTTTAACTATATATAAAAATGAGACACATGATTGCTGGAACCATGTGTCTCATATTATTTATAAATTATTCTGCTGATTCTTCTGTTTCTGGAGCTTCATAAGCTTCTAAGATAGCTTTTTGAATTTTCTCTCTAGTTTCAGCATTGATTGGATGAGCTATGTCTCTAAATTCTCCGTTTGGAGTTTTTCTGCTTGGCATAGCAATAAATAATCCATTTTGGCTTTCGATAACTTTAATGTCGTGTACAGCGAATTCGTTATCGAATGTTACAGAAGCAACAGCTTTCATTCTGTTCTCTGAATTTACTTTTCTTAAACGTACATCAGTAATTTGCATTTTTAAATGCACCGCCTTCCTTAAGTTTTAAAATTATACATATATTTTTTCATATGTACAATTATATTATTCTTCATAAAAAACATTTTTCCTTCTTTTTTTACAAAAATTTTAAAATATTTTTGTAACATTTATTTTTTTTATACATATTATATATAGCAATTATCTATTTTATCAAATTTCACTAAAAGTATTGAATTTTTTTTAGTATAATTATATAATTTAGCTTGTTATAAAAGGAGTGAAAAAATTAAATGCCTAATATTGAAAACATAAAAAAATATAAAAAGATACATATGATTGGAATTGGTGGAGTAAGTATGAGCGGTATTGCTGATATCTTGAAAAACTGGGGTTTTACTGTAACTGGTTCTGATTTATCAAATTCTGAATCTGTACAAAATTTATTAGAAAATAATATAAAGGTCACAATAGGTCATAATTTAGAAGATGTCGCAAACTCTGATGTTGTGATTTATTCTGCAGCTATAAAACAAGATGATCCTGAAATGGTTGAAGCAAGAAGATTAAATATTCCAACAATAGAAAGAGCAGATTTTCTAGGTGATTTAACTCGTTGCTATAAAGATACAATTTGTATCTCTGGTACTCACGGAAAAACTACTACTACATCTATGATTTCTCTTTGCTTTTTAGAAGCACAAAAAGATCCTAGTATTCAAGTTGGAGCTTTTCTAAATGCATTAAATGGAAATTATAGAGTTGGAAAAAGTGAACATTTTATTATAGAAGCTTGTGAATATGTAGAAAGTTTTCTAAAATTCAGTCCTAAAGCGGAAATTATACTAAATATAGATAACGATCATCTAGATTACTTTAAAAATCTAGATAATATAAAAAAAGCATTTGCTAAATATGTTAAATTATTGCCAGATGATGGTCTATTAATATTAAATGGTGATGATGATAATTGTAAAGAATTACCTTCATTAACTAAAGCAAAAACTATTACCTATGGAATAAATAATAAAAATACTAATTTCTTTGCAACAAATATAACTTTTGATGATGATGGTTTTCCTGAATTTGATGTTTATCATAATAACAATTTATTTGGAAAATTCAAATTATCAGTTCCAGGAATACATAATATATTAAATGCTCTATCTTGTATTGCTTTATGTACAGAATATGATATAAGTAAAGAAGATATTAAAAAAGCTTTAATAAAATTCACTGGTGCTCATAGAAGATTTGAATTTAAAGGAAAAATTAACAATATCGCAAGTGTTTATGATGACTATGCACATCATCCAACAGAAATTTTTGCAACAGCAAAATCATTATCACATAAAAACTTCAATAAATCTTGGGTTGTTTTCCAACCTCATACATATAGTAGAACTAAAAATTTACTTGAAGATTTTGCAAAAGTTTTATTAAATTTCGACAATATCATTATTTTGGATATTTATGCTGCAAGGGAAACAAATACATATGGTATCACATCTAAGGAATTAGTTAATAAAATCCATGAATTTGGTAAAGAAGCAAAATACATTCCTGATTTTAATGAATGTGCTGATTATATTAAAAATAATGTTGAAGAAAATGATATAGTTATAACATTAGGTGCTGGAACTGTAACTCAAATTGGACCTATGCTTGTTGATTAAAATTTATATAAATTATTTAAAATAAAAAACTCAAATACAATATTAATAATAAATTTGTACTTGAGTTTTTATATTTGTTTTAAATTTTATTTATATTCTTAACTTTATCCTTCCATTATAATATAATAAATAATTTCTTTAATTTTTTCTATTTTTTATATTTATTTTATTCAACTATTTTAGACTGCTTGTACATTATATCTCCAAATACTCCATATCCTTCATCTGGATTATTAACAAGAACATGTGTAACAGCTCCTACAAACTTCCCATTTTGTATTATAGGGGAACCTGACATACCTTGAATTATTCCTCCTGTTTTTTCTAATAACTCTTCATCTGTAACTTTTATTAACATACTTTTATTATCATAATTATTTTCCCTATATACTTTTTCAATTTCTATTTCATATTCTTTAGGAGCTTTATTATCTAAACTGCATAAAATTGTAGCTTTTCCTTCTTTTATTTCATCTCTTAAAGCTATTTCCATTTCTTTTGATGCATCCACTCCTAAACTTGATAGATCTTCCACTTTTCCATAAATACCAAATTTACTGTTTTTATATATTGTTCCTATATTTTTTTGATTTTCTATTGTTCCTTGTATCTTACCAGGATTTCCACTTTCACCTTTTTTTAGATTTAAAATCTTTGTTGTAACAAATTCCCCAGACGCTATATTTATTAATTCATTAGTGTCAATATCTGTTATTCCATGGCCTAATGCTCCAAAAGTTTTACTATCAGGATCATAAAAAGTAACTGTTCCAACACCTGCAGCACTATCTCTCACCCATAATCCCAATTTATATTCATCATTTTCAGTTTTAACTGGTTCAATACTACATGTTTTTGTCTCTTCATCATGAATAAAAGTTAAGCTTATTTTTGCTCCTTTAGATTCATTTACTTCTTTAGTTAATTCATCTGTTGAAGTAACTTCCACCTCATCAACTTTAGTTATTCTATCTCCTTCTTCTATCCCTGTATTTTCATATGGTTTATATCTCTTATTATCAGCACCTTCAATTTCTGACATCCCTACAACTAAAATTCCACTTGTATATAGCTTTACACCAGCTATATTGCCCACTGGAATTACTGTTGCTTTTTCTAATATATCTACATTTATTTCTTTAACTAGTAAATCATTAAACAAACTTACCTCCAAATTAGTTTTTCTAACAGTTTCATCTTGTTGTCCAATATCGTTAGATGACGCTTGTAATGTTTCTACATTTTCGGATATATTAATTCCTAAAATCGTTTTCAAATTAACTTTTTCTCCTTCAAATAGAACTAATTCGTCAGGTAAATTTTGCCATACTAAAACATACATATAAATTAGAAGCAAAAATAATACTAATAATAGTTTTAAAAATTTTTTCATAGAAATTTTCCTTTCAAAATTTTTATAATATTATTAGTATTATCATTTTTTATTATCTTATTCGATTACATTATTTAAACTATAAATTGAGCTTTTAATTTTTCAGGATTATTATTTGTTTTATACATACTGTACCTTTCTCTTCCTAAAGCTGTAAAATATGCTTTTGCAAGATTTCCTCCTTTATCTTGCATATATTTATATATACTTCCATTATATGCAGACAAATCATTATAGTTTGATTGATTAACTATGCTTGAATAACATCCGAAGCTCTGTATGTGGATAATAGTATGTTGTAGTATTTCCTAATACAGAAGATTTCCTTTCAAAGTCCACATTGAAATATGCACCTGTAACACTTGAACTTCCAACTAAATCTCCATCAGTTGCTCTATGATAATTCCCATCATTTGTTACTACATATATTGAATCAGTATTAACTACTTCTTCTGTTTTTGTATTAGTTACTATAGAATATCCATTATATAATTTTCCGTCCTATACTTAATCCTTGCATAAAGCTTATAATTGATACATTATTTACTAATTTATCCCATTCATCCTCTTTTAATTTAGGCATTTGGAAATTTGCCTGCACTCCTGAATAATTATTATAGTTCGCTATTGCAATTGATAAATTCTTTTCGATTGAATATTTTATAACACTCAATCTATGTTGATTAAAATTAGAATCTGGATCTTCTATAGAAGAATCAGGATTTAATGTATTTGTAAATATAGGATATGTCGTACCAAATTCACTTGCAAGAGAAGCTCCATTTTCATCTACTGCATTAGCTGTTGAAAGTGATCCCAAATTAGTTTTTACCCAATCCGTAAAATCTTTTGCCTCTTTATAATATCTAATTGCAGAATCATTTACTGTTTTAAATTTTTCTGGTTGTGAATATCTTTCTCCATTTAAAATAGTAAACCATTCATTTCCATCTTTAGAATAATATTTTACACCATTTATTTTTGTATAATAATAGTTACTTATTATCCCTGTTCCTGAATCATTATATTCTACATTTTTCTCAGTCAAAGTTTCTTCACCAATTTGTATCCCTCTATATGTTATTGTTCCATCTGGCCTATTTTGCACATTGTCTAATAAATATCCATATTTATTTACAGGTTCATCGTTTATCGTACCTTGAACAGTAATATAGTTATCTAATGAATATGTTATAACTACATCTATTCCTCCAGTTTTATATCTACAACTATAGAATATATATGGCTTTAATCCTGTTATTCTATCTCCATTTTTATATGATGCACCTTCATCTTCTGCTGAGATGGTATTTATAAATGGAGAATAAATATAGTATCCATCATACATTGTAAATACTAGAGCTGGCACATAGTCTTGTAATATTTCTTTATTGTATCCTGATACATTAAAGTTAGTAGAAATAGAATTATAAAATGTATTAACTGCTGCCTCTATATCTCTCATTTTTGAATTTGCCAAATCAGATGTACTACTATTTACAGTATTTAATTGAAATGCCTTAAGAGCATCATATGTAGCATTTGTTAATTTTGTATCATATTTTATTTGTAACTCTAAAGTATCTACTTGACTTTGGACATATACAGCTAGAACCATTGAAATTGGCAAAATTATAATGATAAAAATTACTGCTAAACTTTGTATTTTCATAGACATTCTTTCCTTTGTTATAAAAATAAGCTTGTAATATTATTGATTATATTACAAGCTAGTATATATTTCCTAAAATTATTAATTTCCAGCTCCATTTGCTGTTACTATACCAGCATGTTCTGCTGCAATTGTATATGTATCATTACCTGTTACTGTATAGAAGAAATTCTTTAATTGTTGAGATAATGTTGCATTTGTATTTTTTACACTTGTAGAGAATATATCTCCTTCTTTTAGTGCTAATGTTTTAGTAACTCCACTACTTGGATTTATCTGATCCAATATTTGAGAAGTGTACATTGTATAATATACATTTTCTCCTATTTTGGTAGATTCAGCTTGAGTAGTTTTCTTTCCTGGATTTTCATCTAAAACTTGTAGTTCCATTTCTACATCATAACTATTTCCTGCTGATGAAATGCTTTCTACAAATTTACTGTATTTATCCATAGTTAATTTTCCTGTAGTTCTTACATCATCTACAAATTCAGTTGTAGCTGTTTCTACTGCTAATTTTGAAATATCATCTGTTCTATCTGACATTGTAATTAGTGGAAAAACAAACATTAAAACTGCTGCTAATGCTATTGCAATTATTGTTATCAATGTATCTCCCATTTCTTCCTCCTTACAGGTATTTCATACCTTTTAACATTTATATTCTAGAATAAGTTATAACTCTTTTTTGAGTTTTATTAGTGTCAGGTACACTAGAATCTTCTTCAGTACCTCCAACCTCTTCTTGATAATATACACCTATACTTTCTTCTAGCTTTACATTATTTATTTTATCATAAATTCCTTGATCATTCAAGTAGATTTTTAAACTATTCTTGTAGGTTTCTTTGAGTTTTTCCCACGTACCAAATTTATCTAACATTTCTTGATCCTTCATGCAGTCTTTGCCATAAATTATAGCTAATAGAAATTGTTCTTTCGCTGTATTTCCAGCAATAGTTTCATTTTCTAAATCTATTGTATATACTTCTTCATTATTTTTTTTATATACCCCTCCTGGCATAACAGAAGAATCAAAAACTATTTTATAATTTTCTTTATATGCTTTGTATACTGTTGGAATTACACTTTCTAATCCAACAATTCTTTTAGTTGTTCCGTTATTCTCTACATAAGTATACTCATATTCTCTATCAGTATAATCAAGTAAAGTCTGAGAAACAATTCTTACTTCACCAAAGGCATTGATACTTATAGACAATGCCACTACGAAAAGTAAAACTGATGCTGCTATTTTTAAAGCATCTACTGCATTTTCCATAAGTATCTACTCCTTTCCTTTTATTAAGAACCTGTTTTTGCTGATATTGCAATTGAATTTACCATACTGTCTTTGTATGTAAATGTAACTTTATACATTGTTCCTGATGGTACTCTTGTAAAAGTTGTTGTTGACCCGTCAGCTGCAATTGTAATTGCTCCTGAAACAGCTACACCTTTTGTAGCACTTTCTCCATTGTCTTTTGCTGATTGATTGTTTGTTAAAACTGCTTGTGCTAGTGCATTTACTTGACTACCTCTAACATTTTCCCCTTCATAAGGTAAAAATTTGTTGTTAAAAGCTGTTTTTTCAGCATCACTCATGTCTACTGAATTAATAGTATCTTGAGCTTGTTGAAAAATTAAAATTCCTAGTGTAATAATTAAGATTGAAAGTAATATTGCACCTGCAATAATTAAAGCTTTTGAAGCATTCTCCATAAAAAATTCCTCCTTATTTTTAACTTTTGTTTATATATGCTAATTTATTAACAAATTAGTAACACTAATAACTAAATTAACTATTCTGTTATTTGCTCAATATACATATATTTAACTTTTCCTGTACTCTTATGGTATTCCAATTTAGTACATTTAAACTTTATTGTATTATAATATTGAACAAACTTGTCCATTCCTCCACTATAAAGTGTTTCCATATCATATATTGTATTATTATCTATAATTTTTATATCTACTTTTATTGAATCTGTATCATTTTCAATAAATTTTCCTTTACTGTCCTTTTCTACTTTACTTGTTAAATTATTATCAAATGCTTTATTTACAATAGTAGCTATTTCGGCTCCATAAAATTCTTGATTATAATAACTATCAAAATAACTATTTTGTTTTTTAGCTGTATAATAATTTGTCTTATAGTTTAAATACATATATGATATTCCTGCAATAATTATGATTATTACAAGAAAAAAAATTGCTATTTTTTTCATAAAAACCTCTTTAGTAATTTTACCATTAAAATGTTTTTTTATCAATACTATTTTTGTATAAAAATAACTTTATATACTCTTTTTGTTGTATTACTTACTGATACTTTACATGTATAAGTTTGTAAATAATTTTGTGTATTGTTTATTTTCTGAACATCTTTATCTATAAGTTCTTCATAAGATACCGAAGGAGAACTTCCATAAGCTCCTTCTATTCTTATATTATTATAGTTATCATTTTTTAATATTACTTGTATATAGTAATCTGGATAATTATCATTATTAATTATACTAGTTACCTTTGGTAATTCATAGTATTCATTATTACTTGTTGCGGAATTTGCAACAGTTATTACGTTATATATAGTAAGATCATCTTTTCCTTGGTATTTTAAGAATTGACTATTAAATTCATCAATCCTTGATTGTTCAATTTGTTTATGAGATTCAGCAGAAGTTGCACCAAATGTAACAAATAAAAATACTGCTAATGATATAATAAGTATTCCCATCAATACTCCTGCTGCCATCAATAAGGCTTTTGATGCATTCTCCATATCTTTATTCTCTCCTAATTAAATTTTCCTGTAAATTCAAAATCTAGCTCTATTACTCTTCCTGTGTTATTACTCATTTTTTCAGCTGTACAATCAAATATCGCTCTTTTAAATTGTATATATTCATAATAAGTATAAGCATCTTCTCTAATTTCAGATCCAGGTTTTATATCATCCCAAGAATCAATTGATACTTTTTTTGATGCATTATTAAATCGACTAACAGCATCTAATTTTTGTGCTTCAGTTGGATTCTCTGGAAAAATTCTCGTTAAACTTGTAGTTATATTTACAAGTGAATCTGAACCATATTCATTTTCTAAATTATCAATTTTAGTTTTAATACTATTTTCAAATGTATTTTTGTTTTTATCTATAACAAAAGTGTTTCCTGATTGTCTTGTAAATAATCTATTTGTACCATCTGCACTTAACGCTGTAACGTCTATTTTAAAAGTAACTGTCATTGGCTCATACTGAAGATTTCCCCCTTCGTCTGACCATCCTGTTCCTTCTAATGTTTTTCTCCTATTATAGTCAATAACCTTATTTAATAATGAATATAATTCACTTCCTCTAACGCCATTTCTGTTATATGTTTCAAATTGATTATTAAATGCTATCACTTGTGCTTCTTCTGTAGTCTGAGTATTAGTATTTTGATAACTTGATAAATTATTAAACATAAGGAGTAAAGCTCCTAATATCATTAAAGCTATTAATACTCCTCCTGCCATAATCAATGCTTTTGACGCATTTTCCATTTAAAGCTTCCTCCTTTATATTTGCTATAATTGATTTGCTGATAGAGTGTTAAATGAACTAGACATAGCTGTTAATCCTATAAATACTAATGGTATAATTAAGTAACCAACAAACATACATACCATTGGAGCAAATCCTATAGCTTTACCTATCATTCCTTTTCTTTTTATAAGTCTTTCGTTTGATTCTTTTCTTTTTTCTTTATAATATTCTCTTTCAGAATCTAATTCATCGAAAGCATCTGCTATTGGTATTTTCTCTACTGCTGCTTGTAAACTTTCTATAATTCTAATAAGTGGTATATAGCTAACTTCATCTTTCATTGCTTCTAAAGCTTCCCATGCTCCAGCTTCATAGTTATTAACACACTTAGTAATAGGTGCTTTAAATATATTAGAATATCTCTCTAACCATTCCAAAATTATCTCTACATTTACCCTCTCAATTCTCATAAGCATTAAAATAATTGTTTGGAATTGCATTACCTCATCTTCCATTTCCAATTGTCTCATTTTTACTTGGAACATCAAAATCCAAATTGGCGCCATATATGCTACAACTGCGAATACAAAAGCCAATAATATTTCAAACCATTGTAAATACTCAGTATTTATAACTGCTAACTTATTCTTTATTCTTTCTAGAGCTGTATCTATCTCTTCTTCTTCAGCTTCTTCATAATAATCTAACTTTTTAATCGCTCTTCTTATTTCAGCATCTGATGCTTTTAAATTCCCTTTAAATTGTTCTAATATTTTATTATCCTGCTCAGTAAGTTCCATTGCTTTTTTTTCATCTTTTTCAGACATTCCAATAATATTATAATCTGTAGTAGGCTCTGTATATATATAATTTATTGCTATTGTATGTAGCTGTGTAAAAATTACGATTGAAGCTAAACAAGTTGTAATAGCAGCACATATTCTATTTATGTATAACCATTCAATTTTTAAAGATGATGCAGAATCTTTTAACAACTGTCCTATTTTTCTATGTTCTTTTGTTCCTTGTTTTGGTATAAACAAATCAACAAATCTTTTTATTATTTTTTTCTTATATAACTTTTGTTGCCATGGATTTTCTGTATTTTTTGTATTTATTCCTGTAGAACCATTATCTTTTAGTTTTCTAACTAGTATATATGATACAAAAGTTATTAGTAAGATTAAAATTTGTACAATCATTCCTGCTTTTCCGTTATACCAACTAGCTGTAAAAGAGAAATTGCTTATAGCCCAGGCCTTTAATGGTTCCAAAAGTAATACTGGTGCTATAGAAATAACAGATAAACTTTGAAATACATAATTTAATTTATCTCTTTTTAATATTTCAAGTTGCATCTCTTGTGTGATGTTGTTAACATTTTTCAAGTATAGAGACGCTCCATCAACTTTTCTATCACCAAATTCTTTTGTTAAGTATGACACTCCCGCAAATTCTTTTAAGAAACTATTTGGAGATATATCATAATATTTTTCAAGTTCAGTTTCTGGATCATCAGATATTAAAATCTCATAAATTTTTTCTCCCTGTCTTGAAATATTCATTTCATCATCTTGAGAAACTTGATAGATTGCTTCCTCTACCATATTAAATTCATGATATGCATGACGTATTTCAGAGAAAAAATCAATTTGCTCTTTTAATAATTTATTATCCATTTTATCTACAGAACCATCTATTAATGTATCTATCATAAATATTTCAAACATTAATAAAATAAACATTAATAGATAGTTCGAACTTGTTATTATTACTGTAATTACTACAACAGGTACTAATATTGCAAGTGTTTTTGTTAATATTTTTGCAGTTTCTTTTCTTGTATTGTATTCATCATCTATATTTATAATTTCAAGTCTTCTTCTTAGCTTCATTACATATCTTTTAAGTACAGGTATTTTTATATATGTTAAATAAAGCTTTTGATAAAGTATTTCTAATGAAAACCTATTCTCTTTTGTTCCTTGTTGTAATTGTTGTATTCTTTTATATTCAGATTTTTGCATTTTTTTAGATAATATAAAATACATTAAAACTATTAAAACAAATAGTCCAGCAGAACCGCCCATTATATAAAATATCATGTTATTATCCACTTGTCTTTAGCACCTCCTTTTCTATTTTATACTTCAGTTTTTTTAGGTTTTCTTCCTCTTCTTTTTGGTTTTTCCTCTACTTCATCAGAATTAGCTTCTAATGTTTGTTTTGTTCTATTTCCCCAATGCTTTTCTATAAATCTATCAAATTCTTCAACATCAGTTGAATCCATATTATTTCTCATTTCCCTTAAATTTGTTTCTGTAATTGGGTTAGTGATTACATATTCTCCATCAACATACTCCATTATATTTCTATATGTATATAATTGTCTGTCTGTTGTTTTTGTGAAATATCTTGTGGCATTATCGAAAAATTTATCAAATTTTCCTTCTAATGTCTTTTCATTTCTATGATCAAATGTATATTCATTTTTACTTTCTAGAGGTATACATTCAGTAATTCTTTCTATATATCTTCTACCTCTAAAGTCTTTTACTTGATGTACATCAAAGTTTAAAACTTGTATAACTTGTTCTTCTGCTGTCTTTTCATCTGTAAACACACCTGTTCTAAGCATTGAGTTTCTTAATGCTGTAACTAAGTTAGGAAATGTTTTAGCATGGTGTGTAAATAATGTAAATTTAGATGCAACTTGTGCTGCTTGAATCATCCAAGATGCTACTGGGTCAGTTGCAACCTCACCAATGATGTTAACAGAACCGTCAGTTTTCTTTTGAACGTCTAGTCCTTCTTGTCCTGATATTGTATCTGTTTCTCTAAATGTTAAAATATTTCTTGTTGGGTATATTTTTCTTAAGTGTAACTCGAACGCTGTCTCTTGAACCCTTATATTCATTGTTTCATATATGTTTTCTATCATACCCATAAGTAATGTTGTTTTACCAGAACCTTGTTCTCCGTGTAATTGAAGTGATTCTTGCACCTTTTACTAAGAATTTTAATAGTGCTATTGCATCATCACTACCTGGCAATGTTACAAGTTGCTCTAATGTCGCTCTCTTAACGTCGAATTTTCTTACGAAGAATGCCCATGTTTCTGAGAAACTTGGTCTTACAACAACGACACGAGAACCATCTTTCATTTCATTAATTTTATATCCATTTGTGTCTGATAATTGTCCTGGATTATTATATTTATAAATATTTTGACAAACCCTTTTCAATTCTGCTTCTGTTCCAAAAGATAAGAATGCTAAACGTATTGATTTACCTTGGAAGAATATCCATATACTATCACATGCACGTGGTACTTTATGTTCTGCAACTTGGTTCAGATAATCTCCATCTGTTTGAGCAACTTGGCTTAAGAAACTTTCTGGTAAACCTGATACTCCGTCCTGAAATTCCATCTATATTCATATCTCTTACTTCATCTATTGAACTGTATCCTTTATAGTGTTGATATATTCTTTGTACAACTACAGCTAATTTATCAGCAAAAGAAAGAACTATATTTTCTTTTTCATATATATCTTCTATTTCTTCTTTAGTTATAACATATGAAGGTTTTGTTTCTCCTTCTACATATTTTAACTCAGCAAGATTATATTTTTTTATTAATTCAGTTAATGCTTCATAACCAAATTCTTTTTTATAAGCATATATTAATATATCAAACTTGTCCTGTGCAGTAAGTAAAGAAGGAATATCAAAAGGTATTGCTTTTGATATATTACTTTCTGTAACACCATATTCTTTTTCTAATAAATCATAAATCAATTCTTTTACGTATTTTTTATCATTTACGTCTCCATATGTACAACCTTTTAATGCTTTTTTTAACTCATATTTCTTATTTTTTCTTCTTTTCAATTCTTCTTCTGATAGACCAATATCATAAAGATTTATCTTAGTTATTTCGTCCAATCTTTTCTTTACAAATTCAATCATTTTCTCTATTGTATAAGTCTTATCATCGACATCTACTGCAACTTCTACTTCTGCATTTTTCTTCTTTTTAATGTAATAATAAATCACATAAGATGCTAATCCTATTACAGCTATTATTAGAAGAATATTAGTTATTGTCATCTAGGTTTACCTCCCTTACATTTTCATTGCTAAATCCTGTAGTCTATATATTATATTTTCAGCAGTTCTCTTAATCTCACTTAAAAAGAATCCGTTTCTATCTTCTTCATCAACTTTTCTTATTTTTAAAAGTAAGTCTGGAAGTTTAGCTTCTTCACAAGCTTCAAAAAATAATGTATTATATGGAATTGTTGAAACTTTATTTTTTTCTCCCATATATCTAGAAATATTTTTTATTGTATACTTTGAATATCTGTCATATCTTCCTATTAATAATAAAGTTTTTCTTGAATTCAAAATAGGCTCTTTTTCTCTTATTTCCATGAAATTATTTATACTTGTCAATCTTTGACTTAAATTTACTACAATCAAATTAGAATTTCCTAATATGACATCTGAAATAGATTTATCAATGCTATTATCTAAATCTACAAAAACTAAATCATAGTAGTTATTTGCCAAATTAATAATTTCTGGATATAAAGTTGATAATTCATCATATTCTTTTTTATCACCTTTAAAGTCTGGCAATATCTCCAATCTATCTTTAAAGATTATTTTAGAATAATTTGTTATATTTTCTGGGGATAATTTATTACTTCTCATAACTTTTGCAATTCCAACAATTCCCTCTTCTAAAGCCACATTTGTATTTGGTCCAAACAAACCTAAATTTTTCTTCAATTTTCTTGGTTCCCAAAAACAATTATCTAAAGTTGTGTCTTTATATCCTGTTGAAACAACAAGTATTTTATAATTGTGTTCTATTGCCATATATGTTGCAATTGCTGCAATTGACAAAGTCTTTCCTGTTTGTTCTCTGCCACTATTCCAAAAAGTTACTATTGACATTTTCTATACTCCTTTTTCAATAAACTTAATTGCACGTCTAACCTTTGTTCCATTAACGTCTCCCATAATCTCTTCTGCTAAATATTCCAAACCATCTTTATATTGTATACTTAACTTTTTAAAACGTATTTTTGCTAGTCTTTGATTTTCATATATTACGCTCAAATCTCCATTTTCAATTGGTAAATATATTCTATATTCGCTCCATACTATCTTACGTCCTAATGATAAAAAGTTTAAGTAATCATCCTCTTCTTTTAGCATATCTTTTGAAAATAAAACTTTTGTTAAACTAACTGGTTGTGTCAATTCATTAAAAATTTCTAATCCTTTTTTTAAAGAATAGTTATCAAATGATGTTACAAAATAATTCTTATATGCCTCATCTAGTTTAAGATTTCTAAAACCTTCTATATTATCTGTATCAACTAGAATTATATCATATTCCATTTCTTCTTCTTTAGAAGCGCCTAAGTATTTTTGTATATCCTCTATATCTGTAAATCCTACTGCTATATCTATTTCTTCAAATTCAGTAATATATTTCACAGTAGGGTTTATGACAGGTACGATATATCTCGACTTTTGAATATTTGTAGTATCTACAACTAATACTCTTTGTTTTAGAACTGTTAGTATTTTTGCAATATATAAAATCAAATCAATTTTATCATAAGCGCCTATAAACCCTATTTTCTTCATGTGTACTAATTCTCCTTTTTATTATTATTCAACTACTCCTGATAAAGAATCTAAATATTCTTTTCTTGTATTTTTAGAATTTGTTACACTATCACTCATATTTGTTTGATAATTTGTTTGAGCTTGATCACCTTGATTTTCTATTTCTTTATTTATATAGTCATTTCTTAGTGTTGCTGTTGAATTATATCTTGAACGTATTTCGTTCATTGCTCTTTCTAAAATATTAGGATCGTTTTCTAATAATTTTGTAGCTTCTTGAGTCATAACATATGTTACTTTTGCTGCTTCTTGCATTCCAGCTTCTGTATATTTTGTTGCATATAGTTTTGCTCCGTTAATTTTAAAAGCATCTACTATAGCACAACTTAAATGTAATGTTTCATCTTCTGATAAGTTAACCCATATTGTATCTGAAGAATCAACTCCTCCTATATTTGGAATCTCAACTTCTTTTTTAGATACAACTATATAATCTTGTCCTGAAGGCAACATTAATCTAATGTCTATATAATCACCTGTTGTAAGATCTGCTGGTAAAACAATCATATTATATTCTTGTCTTCTTACATCATCTTGAACAATATTATCACTTTTACTTATTAATTCAGTTGTAATTAAAGTATTTTTATTCATATCAACTTTTGCAACTAATGGAACACTATTTAATTCTAAATACTCTTTATTTCCATTTTTTTCTATATAGTAGTTCCCTGTATCTTCTTGTTTCACTTGATATTCTGTATTATCTTTTGTTATATATAAAGATGGCTCGTTATTTCTGTATTTAGTATATATATCATTTCCTTCTTTATCTTGTAATGCATAATTTTCAATAACACTTATATCGCTTGTAGCATTACTTGGAACCAAATTTTTATTTACTGTTTGAAGTGTTAACATATCAGTAGTTATTACTTGTCCTGATTTTACATCTTGATTAAGTGTATATGCTTTTACACTTGCTTTTAGCTCTTCTTGATCTTCTTTCATTTTATTCATAAGTTGAATAAATAACAATGCTATAATAATACCTGAAATTAATAACATTACTAGCATTCCTAATAAAAATGAATTTCTTGCTTTTCTTTGCATTGGATTTGTTGCCATGACAAATTCCTCCCTTTAATTATATTATTTTATATTTTTTTACAAAATATCTATCTATTTAATTTTAACTCAAACAGCATATAAAATCAATTACTTTATACAAGTGTCATAAAAAGTTAATATTTTTGTAATATTATTGTAATATTCAACAAATAAATATAAAAAAAACTTATTAAATAACTGTATTTCAAAGTATTTAATAAGTCAAATTTTAATTATACTAAACAGAATTTTTCTATTGCTTTTGCGACTCCTTCATCATTATTAGTATCTGTGATATATTTTGCTACTTCTGTAACATATGGTGTGCTTCCTTTCATTGCAATTCCTAATCCTGATTCTTCTATCATTTTCTTATCATTTATATTATCTCCAATGGCTATTATTTCCTCTCTTTTTATATTTATCTTTTCTGCTAAAAATTCAATAGCATTCCATTTATCTACATCTTTATATGTTATTTCTGTGTAATAATATTCTATTGGAATTTCTTCTGTTCCTTGAGTTATGGTTTTTCGTGACATATGAGATACATCTAAAGCTTCTACATCTTTTACTTTATTTATTTTTTTCAAAATTGAATTAAAAACCGATTTCATATCATCACAAATTGTTATTTTCAAAAATTTTGCATTATTCATATTTTTTACATAATCATACATGTCTTTTACAATACTAATATTAGTCTTTTTGTCTTCTTCTTTTTTTAAATTTTCTTTATGATAATATAGAACATTATATTTCAAAGAAGTTGCAAGTATTGTTTCATCTGTATACACATTATATGTTATGCTATTTTCTTCGCATATTTTAATAATTTCAAGTACTTTTTCTTTTGGCATATACTTTTCATAAACAACTTCATCATTTTTTATATCATAAACCAAAGCGCCATTTCCTGCTATGAAGTAATTCTCACTTCCAATTTCTTTTGCTATTGCCTTTATAGAATCAATAGGTCTTCCAGATGCTATTATTACATCGGTTCCTTTATTTATTACATTTTTTATTACATTTTTTGTGTTTTCTGTAACTATTCCATAACTATTTAACATAGTTCCATCTAAATCTACAGCAATTAATTTATACATACTTTTCACTCCTCGTTTTTATATTATACTTATAAAAAAAATAAATGTCAAAAAAATTTTTATTTTGGAAAAAATTTCTTGTTTAATTTAAACGTTTTTTGCTAATGATAGTATTAGAAAAAGCGTTGGTTTTTTCTAATATGTAATATTGCAGGAGGTGAAAAAACGATGGCAAACTATTCAAACAAAAAATTAGTACCAGAAGCTATGACTGCATTAGATAAATTCAAATATGAAGTAGCTAGTGAAGTTGGTGTTAATTTAAAAGATGGTTATAATGGAGATATCTCAGCTAGAGACGCTGGTAGAATCGGTGGTAACATGGTTAGAAAATTAATACAACAAGCTGAACAACAAATGAAATAGTTTTAGATAATATAAACTAATTCATTATTAGCAGGAAGTTAAGTTTTGTTTTTATATATTTTTTGTAAAATACATAAAGGCAGGATTTGATTTCCTGCCTTCTTTTTATATTTTTAATTATGCTTCTGGTTCTACTAAACCATAATTTTTTCCATCTTTTAATTTATGTATAACATTTACTTTTCCAGTTTCAACATTTATAAATACTAAGAAATTATGTGTTGGTTTTTCTTGTAATTTTAACATTGCATCTTCTGGAGTAATTGGTTTTATTTCATAGTAAGATGTTTTTACTATTTCATCTTTCATTTCTTTAACTTTTTCATCAACTAATTCCATAGTTTTTAATGATGCATCTTTCATCATTTTCTCTTTTTTAGTTTTAGATTTTCTTATTTGTCCCTCTAATATATCTATATCTTTGTCAATTGATGCATACATATCTTTATCCTCTGTAACTGCTCTGTATTTTTCACCATTTGCAAATACATAAATTTCTGCAATTTGCTCATTTTTTTCAGTTCTTAAAGTAACTTCTGCTTCAGCATCTTCAAAATATTTATCTATTCTGTCTAATTTTCTTTCTACATAATCGTTTATTGCTTCTGTTATCTTTAGTTCCTTTCCTGTTATTTTTATTTTCATAAAAATCGCTCCCTTCTCTAAATGTTTTATATATATTTAGTATATCTTTATTATATATGTTATTTTGTTTTTTTTCAACTATTTTTTTGATTTTTGAAATATATTTTAATTTACAACCACACGCAAGTATTTTAGTCTTATAATAATCAAAGGA
>CAMFER010000022.1 GCA_945949485.1 uncultured Clostridium sp.
AAATATTAAAAAAACTTTTAATATTTCTATTGACAATTAATAGTTAGTCTCCCAATAAATTAAGTTTCGGTTAAAAGCAGACTAGAACGAATAGAAGAATCAACTTCTACTTTAAAAAATGCATTTTTATAATTATTTTCCCAGTTATATTCATTATACTCATCATCAATTAAAAATAATTTTTTAGCATCTTTACCAAAACCATTAATATCTGATTTTAGAAATTTAGAAGTTTGATATAAATAGTCTGAAAAGATTGATTCTAAATAAGTGTTACAAGAGTCAGAGATATTATTTAAAACATCATTACTAAGATATTTAGAATCGGAATCAATAGAATAAATTCTTCCAGAAAATCTATATTTTATAGTTATATATGGCGTTCCATTTATAATTTCTACTTTTGAAGAAGTGTTAGCGGTAGGAGTTAAATATATATCTGTATATCCTTTATTTTGGTCAGTACTAGGAATAGAAAGTAGAAAACCGTCTATTTGATTTTTTGTTGCTAAAAAACACAAAGTTTCAATTGAATTTAATTCTCCTGCTAATTTATCATCATTAAAAACGGCAAGGCCCATATTTTCACTACCAAGTTCTCCTTCAACATTAGAATTATTGGCTTTACCAGAATAATCTTTCTGAGCATTAATACTTGTATCACTATTATTAGGTTCACTATTTAATCCTCCTAAAATAGCATAAGGCTCACAAGATTTACAAACCAGACTATTAAAAAAATCTCCGATTGTAGCATTAACTGAAAAACCAGTATATTTACTAGAATTAGAAAAAATTTCATAATATTTAGTAAGAAGATTTTCAAATAATGGTTTTGAATTTTCCATATATAATCTGGCATTACACTTAGTTATAACAATATTAGCAGAAGGTCTTACTTGAGCGTCATTTATAAGTGTATATATTTTTTCTGAGATTCCTTGATAAGCTAGTTCTTCAGAAATAGCAATTAATTTACAATGTGAAAGACTAAGTTCTTTTCCAATATATGCATTCATAAGATTGATACCACTACTAACAGAAGAAGCATCAATACTGTAAATTATAGAAGGAGATTGTTCAGAAGTACCTGATTCAGAAACAGAAGAAGAATTAGTAAATTGAAAACTAATTTTTAATTTATTGTAATCAGACACATCAAGACCAATAGCTACAACTGTTTCAATATTATCAATACTAAGAGCTGTATATGAACTAGAGAAGGCCATAAAAAATATAATAATTATAATAAAAATAAAGATTTTTTTAGGTAAGATTTTCATTATTTAGCCTCCTTGATTTCTTTTTCTTTAAATAACCTAATGTAAGTATTGAAATCGATAAAATAAATACTATACAAATAACTAAATAAGAATAAATATTTTGCTCTAAAAATTTAGAAACAGAATAGTTAGGAGATAAAAGAGCAATACCCAAAATAAGTATAACAAAAGGAATAACTATTGGCTTTCTATCTTCAAGGTTAGCAATTTTTTGAAATATTAAGCTAGAGATTATTGTAGAAATGCTTAAATAACAAGCAATTTGTATAATCCAAATTAAAAGAAATATAGATTCTAATCTTTGAAAGAAACTTCCAAATTCGATATATCGTGCAGCAGAATAAAGAGGCATTATTTCATCTACTTGTAGTAAAAATACAAACATAAATAATATTATAGAAATACATAATAATAGATATACTATTGCAGTAAAAATAGAAGAAAGTATAATTTTTTTGAATTTTTCAGGTTCTTTCAGGTGTGGAGGTAAAAAATATATAAGCGAAATACCACCAAAAGCACATAGATTGTTAAGCCCTATAATAAATGTATTAAAAAAACCTTTGCCTAATATAGGATAAATGTTTTGTAAAGAAAAATGATTTAAATTTGCAAAAAATATAAATAAAACACTAAAAAAAGTAAAAGGAAGAATGAGTAAATTTATTTTTGCAGATGTTTTTAATTTAAATTTACTTATTAAGACCACAGCTATAATAAAGGATAAAATTAAAAATGTTATACTAGTCATTGGAAAATAGACAACTTTAATACATTCACAAAAATTTCTTAACAAAATAGAACAACTAAAAACAAAATAAAAAATAAATATAAGACCAATGATTTTTTTGAAAATTTCTCCACCAAGAAATTCAGCAATATCCAATATATCATTTCCAGGAAAAGATTTAAATAATTTTATTAAGCCTAATAATAATAGAACAACTAAAAAAGAAAGGAATAATATGTTTATTATTGTTGATGATTGAGTTAAATCTATTAAGTTTTCAGGTAAAGAAACTAAAGTATGACTAACAAATATTGATAATATTAAACCAAAAGCTTCTGCAGTACTAATTTTTGATGTGTTCATAAAAACTCCTTTCTATTTATATTTCCATTTCATAGATATTGCTGACTCTTTTTTAGGCCTCGTAGAATTTACAAAATCTGCTCTAAATTCTCTTTTCCAAATAGGAGGAAGAAAATAGCTATTACCTTTTGTCTTTTCAATAGGAGACATACCATTAAGATAGCTTACACCGAATGACTTTGTTTCTGCTAGGAGCCCGATATATACAAATATACCTAAGGATATTCCTAAAAAACCACATAAAAATCCTAAGAAGATAAACAAGAATCTAGTAATACGAATATGAAATCCAAAAGAAAAATCAGGAATAGCAAATGAAGCAATACCTGTAATTGCAACAACGATTATTAATATTGGACTTACAATACCAGCGCTAACTGCTGCTTGTCCTAAGACTAATGCACCAACAATTCCAATTGTAGGGCCAATAGGGGATGGAACTCTAAGTCCAGCTTCTCTAATTAATTCAAATGATATTTCTAAAAGTAAAATTTCTACTATTACAGGAAAAGGAACATTATCACGAGATGCTAGGATTGAAAATAGAAGTTCTGTTGGCAAAATTTCTTGATGGAAACTAGTAATAGCTATATATAATCCTGGTAATAATAAAGTTATAAATGTTGCAAGAATTCTAATGCCTTTTATAAAATTAGCAAAAAGAGGATTTAAATTTTTATCATCTGGCGAAGTAAGAAAATCGCTAAAAACAGCCGGTACAACCAAAGCATAAGGAGAGCCATTTACAATAATTACGACTCTACCATTTAAAAGATAACTTGCTGCTTTATCAGGTTTTTCGGTAGAAATCATTTCTGGGATACTAAGTGTAGTATTTTCAGAAATTAGTTGTTCTAATTGACCGTGAACTCATTAAAGAATCAATGTCCAAATTATTTAATCTGTATTTGATTTCTGCTACTAAATCATTATTAGTTATATTAGATATATAAAACAGACCACATTTTGTTTTTGTTACTTTTCCAATTTCAATATTTTCAATTATTAAATTTTCGTTATTAACAATTCTCCTAATCATAGAAGTATTAGTTCTAATATTTTCAACAAAAGCTTCATGTGGACCTTTTATAACAATTTCATTAGATGGTTTATCTATAGATCTTTGATTAAATCCTTTAAGTTCTATATCAAAAGCAACATCTAAAGTATCAATAAATAATCCACAATTTCCAGAATTTATTCCAGATATGATTTTAGAAAAATCATTAACTTTTTTTACTGAATTTTGAGGCATAAGGCAACTAAGAACATATGTTGATAAATCGAATTTTTTCACTTTTCTAACAGTTATATTATTTGTAACAGCTTCCGAAATTACTTTATTTTGTGAACCATCATAAAGATTATTTCTATTTCTCATCATTAATGGTTCTAATATAAAGTTATCCATTATTTGAGTATTAACCATCCCATCAATGTATATAACAAAAGCATGATACTGTTTACCACGAGCATTTAAAGTGAATTCTCTAAGCACAATATCACTATTAATCAATACATTGTATTTAGTTTTAATATATTCCAAATTAACATTTAAACTAGGAAAAATATTATTAAATTTTTTTTCTTCTTCATTATCTTTTGAAGAAGGTAGATTAGTATTGATATTTGAATTTTCAGGTAAGTTAAATTCATATTTTTCTTTAGGTGTGTATTTAGTTAAAGATTTAAAAAAATGTTTAACATTCATTTTTAGCTCCAATACAATATTTTTTCTTAGTATTTCTAAAAACGGAAAAAATATACTAGCTTTTTTGCTATAAAAAATGATATAATTAATTTAGATTATAAAAAGGAGATTTTTTATGAAAAGTAAATTTGCAACATTAATTATTATTATATTTATGTTTTTGACAATAATAGCAATGATAATATTAGGATATAAGAGATTAGAGAAATTAAAAGAAATTGCAGGAAATATAGATATAGCAGGAGTAAATACGGTTATATCAAACCAAGAAAAATCAACACAAGAAGAAATGCAAACTCCTAATATAGTGGAAGGAAATGGTTTTGATTCAATAGAACGCACAAATAATGGTGATTATAGTAATGTAAATGTAGATGGATATTTATATGAGCAAATAAATGAATATTCAAAGATAATATATAAAGCACTAGAAGCAAATAAAGAAAATATGAAAACAGGTACATACACAATAGAATTAGGAGATAGTTTTTCAGAGGTATTAGAAGAAACAAATGGACAAGAAAAATTAAGTCAATATTACCAATCAGCAATAGAAGCATATATATATGATAATCCAGATATATTTTATTTAGACCCAAATAAAATGTATATGAATATAGAAACTACAACTAAAGGTAATAAAAAGACATATAATGTCTATATAAATAACGGAAATGATGCAAACTATTTAATAGATGAATTTAGTTCAAAAGAGCAAATTAATGAAGCAATAAATCAAATGGAAAATGTAAAAAATCAAATATTAAGCAACAAAACTGGAGACGCATATAAAGATATAAAAATACTACATGATTATTTAGTTGATAATGTACAATATGATGAGACAATCTCAAAACCTAATATATATAATGCATATGGAGCATTAGTAAATAAAGTGGCAGTATGTGAAGGATATGCTAGAAGCTTTAAATATTTATTAGATAATTTAGGAATACCATGTGTTTTAGTAACAGGAAAAGGTGAAAATGATAGTGGAAAAATGGAAAATCATGCTTGGAATTATGTATCTTTAGATAATAAATGGTACGCAGTTGATGTTACATGGGATGATCCTATAGTTATAGGTGGAGGAACTTCGAGTCAAAGTTCAAGATATAAATATTTCTTAAAAGGAAGCAGTGAATTTAATGTAAATCATTATCCTTCAAATCAATTTACTCAAGATGGAATGGAATTTACATTTCCAGAATTACGATCTATAAATTATTAAAATTTTAAAACGACTAGAGAAATAAAATCTCTAGTCATTATTTTTTTAAAGTATTATACAAATTAGTCCTCCAGAACCTTCATTTACAATTCTTTCTAAAGTTTCTTGCAATTTTATTTGTGCGTCTTCAGGCATTTTTGCAAGTTTTGTTTGTAATCCTTCATTTACAAGTTCGTGTAAGCTTTTTCCAAAAATATTTGAATTCCATATTTCTTTTGGATTGCTTTCAAATTCTGATAATAAATAATTTACTAATTCTTCAGATTGTTTTTCAGAGCCAACTATAGGAGAAACTTCAGTTTCTACATTTGTTTTTATTAAGTGGATAGAAGGAGCTGTTGCTTTTAATTTAACTCCAAATCTTGATCCTTGTTTTATCATTTCTGGTTCATCTAATACTAAATCATCAATAGAAGGAGTTACAATACCATATCCTTTTCTTTCAACTTCATCTAATGCATATGCAATTTTGTCATATTTTTTCTGAGTAGATGCAAGACGAGAGATGGTGCTAAATAAATCACCTTCATTAGAGATGTCAACTCCTGTTATTTCAGTAAGAACTTTATAGAATAATTCCGATTTTAATTCTATCTCAACAGTAGCATCGCCAGAGCCTAATTTAATATCAAGTACAGAAGTTTTAGAAATTATTTCAGTTTTACTTATTTTTTGACAACAAGTAGAAATATCTTTTAATACATTAACATCAGTGAAAGCGTCTTTAATTTCATTAAATAATTCAGCCTTTATTGGATGGTCAAAACTAAGTCCGTCAATCCATTTTGGAAATTTAATATATATTTCATTAGTAGGGAATTCATATAGAACCTTAGAAAAAATATTGTTAATATCATCAATATTTAAATATTCACAATTTGTAGGAATTACAGTTGTAGAATATTTTTGACTTAACTTTTCAGCTAATTGCTTTGTGTATTCTGAATTTGGTTCAGCGGAATTTAGTAAAATTACAAAAGGCTTTTTTAATGCTTTTAATTCATTTACAACTCTTTCTTCAGCTTTAATATAATCTTCTCTTGGAATATCAGTAATAGAGCCATCAGTTGTTACTAAAATACCTATAGTTGAATGTTCTTCAATTACTTTTTTAGTTCCGATTTCAGCTGCTTTTTCAAAAGGAATTTCTTCTTCAGACCAGGGTGTTTTTACCATCCTTGGCATATCATCTTCTAAATATCCAATAGCATTATCTACTAAATATCCTACACAATCTACAAGTCTAGTTTTGAATTTTAAATTGTTATCTAGAGTTATTTCTATAGCTTCATTAGGAATAAATTTTGGTTCTGTTGTCATTATTGTTTTTCCACCAGCACTTTGTGGAAGCTCATCTTTTGCTCTTTCCTTTTTGTACTCATTATCAATATTAGGAATTACCAATAAGTCCATAAACTTTTTTATAAAAGTAGATTTTCCTGTTCTTACAGGTCCAACAACTCCAACATAGATATCACCATCTGTTCTTTTGGCAATGTCTTGATATAATTTTGTATTTTCCATTATATACCTCCTTAAATTTTGAAAACAAAATGTTTGTACTAAATTACTTTAGTTAATATATATTGAGGATTTTTCAAGAATATGACAAGTTTATGAAAAAACTTGATAAAGAAAAAGATGTATGATAAAATGGCATTGTTTAAACATTAAGCATATAATAAAGTAACTTTATATGAGCTGAAAGGGATGAAAAATAAATATGGATAAAACTAGCAATGCTATAGATATTTTAAAAGCATATAATCAAGATCATATTATAAATTTATTAAATAAATTAGAAGGAGATAAAAAAGAAGAATTAATTGATCAAATAAATTCAATAAACTTTCAACAAATGAAAGAATTATATGAAAATACAAAAAAGGAAATAGAAATTAAAGAAAATAAAATAGAAGCAATACCATATATAGATAAAAGTAAATTAAGTGATGATAAAAAAGAAGAATTAGAAGAAATAGGAACAAAAAGTATAAAAAATGGTGAATATGCTGTAGTAACAATGGCAGGGGGGCAAGGAACCAGACTTCGGACATTCAGGCCCAAAAGGCACATTTAAATTAGATGTGTACGGAAAAGGAAAATATTTGTTTGAAATATTAACTGAAACATTAAAAGATGCAAATAGAAAATATGGAGTAGTTATTCCTTGGTACATAATGACAAGTAAAGAGAATAATGCAGCAACTGTTGAATTTTTGGAAAAACATAATTATTTTGGTTATCCAAAAGAAAATGTAATAATTTTTAAACAAAGTGAACTACCATTGGTTGATGTCAATGGCAAATTATTAATAAGCAAAGATATGAAAATAAAAGAAGCTTCAGATGGAAATGGTGGAACATATTCATCACTTAGAGCAAGTGGTTGTTTAGCTAATATGAAAGAAAGAGGAGTAAAATGGATATTTATTGGTAGTGTAGATAATGCATTACTAAAAATGGTGGATCCTATTTTGCTAGGTCTTACGATTAAAAATGGTGCAGAAATAGCTTCAAAATCAGTTGTCAAAGCAAACCCACATGAAAGAGTTGGAGTATTTTGCAAAATGAACGGGCACCCAAAAGTTATAGAATATTCTGAATTACCAGAAAAAATGGCAGAAGAAAGAGATGATATGGGTGAGCTTAGATATGGAGAATCACATATAATGTGTAATCTATATTCAATAAATGCGTTAGAAAAAGCTAGCAAAGAAATCTTAATGTATCATACAGCATTTAAGAAAAATTCATACATAGATGAAAATGGAAAAGAAGTAATACCAACTGAACCAAATTCATATAAATTTGAATCATTTATATTTGATGCTTTTGAATTTTTTGATGATATTACAATATTAAGAGTAGAAAGAGAAGAAGAATTTGCTCCAGTAAAAAACAAAGAAGGAGCAGATAGCCCAAAAACTGCAAAAGAGTTATATGAAAAATATTGGGAAAGACAAAAAAGAAATTAAATATATAGAGATTGGAGATAGGTATATGGAAAAGTGTAAAATAAAAAATTTATATGATTTAGATAATACAATTGCAAAAGAATTGCTAGAAAGTGTTACATATCCATGGGAAGCTTTAGCTAAAATAAATGACTTTATATTAAAAATAGGACCAACTCTAGATAAAGAAAAATATGAAAAGGTTGGGGAAGATGTATGGATTGCTAAAAGTGCAACAGTAGCGCCAACAGCATATATAAAAGGACCTGCAATAATAGGAGAAAATGCTGAAATAAGACATTGCGCATTTATTAGAGGAAAAGCAATAGTAGGAGAAAATGCAGTAGTAGGAAATTCAACAGAATTAAAAAATGTAATATTATTTAATAGAGTTCAAGTTCCACACTATAACTATGTAGGAGATTCAATATTAGGATATAAATCTCATATGGGAGCTGGTTCAATAACATCAAATGTTAAATCAGATAAAAAATTAGTAGTAGTAAAAGATGGAATAGAAAAAATAGAAACAGGAATTAAAAAATTTGGTGCAATGTTAGGAGATAATGTAGAAATAGGATGTGGAAGTGTACTAAATCCAGGAACTGTAGTAGGTAGAAATACAAATATATATCCATTATCTTCAGTAAGAGGAGTTGTACCAGAAAATAGTATATACAAAAATAAGAATGAAATAATTGAAAAAATATGTGATTAAAATAAATACAAAAAAACCAAGGTTAATGCCTTGGCTTTTTTGTTACTACATTTGTTGATTTCCAGGTATGAAATAATCAACTACACCATAGATTAAAGCACCAATTATTGCAGCTATCCATGAAATAGAATATCCTGCAACAAAGAATTGAGTTACATATAATGTAACTGCTGCTAATGCAAATCCTACAAAACCTTTACCAAATGGACTAGCATGAAGACCTGTAAATTTTACAATTAAATAATCGATTGCAGTTAAAACAACAGCTGCTATAGCTAATGTCCAAATATTATTAATAGTAAATCCAGGTGTAAAAAATGCAGTAATGGCTAGTACTACGGCAGCAGCAAATAATCTACCAATTACTTGCCATACAGTAGAAGAACCACTTTCTGTTTTTGTTTGATGAGTTTCAGACATAAAGTTTGACCTCCTTAGTTTTTAAATTTATAATGTAAAATTAAAAAAGGTTCTAAAAATATTATTCGCCAAAAAATAAAATTTATACAAAATATTAAGAATAAAAAAGTTAAAATTTGTAAAAAATAAAAATAAAAATTTAAAATTAAAAAACAAATTAGAGGTGCAATAATGCTAATAACTTTCTTTAGATCTATAATATTATACATAATTGTACTAGTTGTAATGAGACTTATGGGGAAAAGAGAAATAGGACAACTTCAACCATTTGAATTAGCTATTTCAATAATGATTGCAGATTTGGCTACAATACCAATGACAGAAATAGGAATACCTATTACCAATGGTATTATTCCCATATTAGGACTTTTGATAATGCATTTAATAATTTCTATGTTAAACTTAAAAAGTACTAAAATAAGGGAGATAATATGTGGAAAGCCACGAATATTAATATATAGAGGAAGAATAGACGAAAAAGCATTAAAAAAAGAAAGATTTACAATAAATGAATTACAAGAAAAATTAAGAAGTATTGATGTGATCAATTTAGCTGATGTAGAATATGCAATATTAGAAACAAGTGGAGAAGTTACAGTAATACAAAAGCCTAATAAAAGAAATTTAACACCAGAAGACATGAGTATAGAACCAGAATACGAAGGGATACCTTATGATTTAGTTATAGATGGGAAAGTAATGGATGAAAATTTAAAGAAAATAGGGAAAAATTATGAATGGTTAAAAAATATTTTAAAAGAATATAAAATGAAGCCAGAAGAAGCTTTAGTTGTAACAATAGATGGAAAAAATCAAATTTTTTGTCAGAAAAAAGAAAAAAATAACTAGGAGGAAAAAATGCTAAAAGAAAGCATAATTTGTATAGCTATATTAACTTCAATATTTATAGGAAACTATTGTACACAAAATTACACAAAAACATCAGTTACAGAACTTTCAAATATGTTGGATAATTTAGAAGAAGTAGTAGAAGAAAATATTAATCACGAAACAGAAAAAGAAGAACAAGAAAATATAGTTAAAAACAAATCACAAGAATTATATAATAATTGGAAACAAAGATATGCAAAGTTAGCCTACTTTATAGAACATGACGAATTAGAAAAAGTAGAAAGCGAAATAGTTTCTATTAAAGGAAATATTAATGTAGAAGAATATGGAGAGGTTGAAAGCCAGATAGAAAAAACTAAATTCATATTAAAACATATAGAAGAAAAATATAAATTTAATTTACAAAATATATTTTAGAATACAAAAAAATTAAGATACAAATGTAATGAAAATGTAAAATAAAAAGTATTGGCTATGTATAAAAATATAGATAAAATAAATAAAGATAAAAACAAAAGAAGGAGAGATAATTATGAAAAAGCAAAGAGGAATAACATTAATAGCATAGTAATAACAATAATAGTGTTATTAATTTTAGCAGGAGTAAGTATAGCAACATTAACAGGACAAAATGGAATATTAACTCAAGCACGAGCAGCAAAAGAAGCGACAGAGAACACTCAACAAGACGAAAAAGATAAACTCCAGAAAATATATGACTTTATGAGTTCAAATACATATGATGTCCCAAAAGCAAACGATAGTACACCAGGAATTTTAGCTGGTAGTGGAAGTCAAGATAATCCATATTTAATAGAGAGTATAGAAGATTTGCTTGCTTTTTCTATTGAGGTTAATGGAGAAAATGATTTTATAGGACAATATGTAAGATTAGTAATTTCATTAGATTTTAATTCAAATAATTCATACATGAATCCAGATACAAAAGATTTTGGAGATATTAATTCAAATGGTGTGGTTGAGAACTTAAAAACAGAATTAACAACAGGAAAGGGATTTATTCCAATAGAAAATTATAATACTGATCCAATTCCATTTGCAGGTGTTTTTAGTGGTAATAATAAATTTATAAGCAACTTATATATTGATATTCAAAATGCTAAAGGAGAAACTGATGCTGGATTATTTGGGTATAATACTGGAACAATACAAGATATTTACGTTCAAAATTGCAAGTTAAATGTAAAAGATTATGTAGTTATGCTAGGAGGCATGTGCGGAGTAAATGATGGAGAGATACTAAGAAGTTCTGTGTCTGGTGAGTTAAAAGCTTATTCAGGGGGAATTAGTAATTCTGCTAATTTTATAGGTGGAATAGCAGGCATTTGTACTATAACAGGTGAAAATACATTAATAGAAAGTTGCTGTAATTTTGGAAAAATTTTATCATTTTGTGATACCAAACCAGTTTACGGTGAAATTATTTCAGCAGATTGCAATGCAGGAGGAATTACTGGATTTTGTGGAACAGGACTTGGTGGTAGCCAGGATATTCCAGAAATAAATCAAAAAATGGGAGGAAATATATATAATTCATATAGTGTTGGAGATATTTCGGCAACAGAAAAATATGCTATAGACAATTATGATTTAATAGGAGATATTCTATCAACAACTGAATTGCCTAATTCAATCCAAAATTCAGAAACTAAAACAGAGCAACAATTAAAATCAAACGATATGTTGTTGATGTTGGGGGATCAGTTTAAAGAAGACAATGGAATTAATGATGGTTTTTCAATTTTAACATGGCAATAAACAAAAATACAATTTAAAAATAAAAAAATCATAACCACGTGTAAAACACATGATTATGATTTTTATTTTATTTATTCTGACTTATTTTAGCATAAGTTTTTAATTTTTCGTGTACTAGGTAATTAACAGTACCCGCAGGAAAATTACCAAACTTATCTTTCTTACCAGCTGGAACACCAGTTAAAACTTCAATTCCTTCTTCGATAGTAGATACGGCATAAATATGGAATAAGTTATTTTTTACAGCATCTATTATTTCATCAGAAAGTTGTAGGTTATCCACATTTTGTACTGGAATCATAACTCCATGAGAACCATCTAAACCACGCAATTTACAAATTTGGAAAAATCCTTCTATTTTTTCATTAACTCCACCTATTGGTTGTATTTGTCCTTTTTGATTTACAGAACCAGTAACAGCTATTGATTGGTTAATAGGAATTCCAGATAAGCTAGATAATAATCCGTAAAGTTCTGTACTAGAAGCACTATCACCATCAACACCGTTATATAGTTGCTCAAAACAAATACTAGCAGTTAAGCAAAGTGGAATATCTTGAGCAAACATTTCTCCTAAATAACCAGTTAATATCAAAACACCTTTAGAATGTGAAGGACCAGATATTTCAACTTCTCTTTCGATATTTATAATTCCATTTTTTCCAGTATAAGTATTAACAGTAATTTTTGCAGGTTTCCCAAAAGTATAATCTCCAATACTTAAAACTGTTAAACCATTTAATTCACCAACTTCAAAACCAGAAGTATTTATTAATAAAGAGTTTTCTTTTATCATTTCTAAATATTTTGCATCATATTTTTTAACTCTTTCAATTCTTTCTTGTAAAGCTTGGTCAATATGTTTTTTAGTAACCACTTTACTTCTTGAAAGTTTTGCCCAAGTTGCAGCTTCGCCAACAACTTGCATTAAATCATCGAAACGAGTAGAAACTTTTTTATGACTGCCAGCTATTTTAGAAGAATATTCGATTAATCTTGCCATTGCTGTTCTATCTAAATGTGGAAGTTCTTCGTGATCACAAAAACCATGTACTATTTGTGCTAATTTATTTAAATTATCAGGTGTAATTAAAGCATCATCTTCAAATTCAACTTTTATTTTAAATAGTTTTCTGAAATCAGAATCCATAGCAAGTAAAGATTGATAAATATTAGCATTTCCTATTAGAATAACTTTTAGATTTAAAGGAATTGGTTCAGGCTTTAAAGAAACTAATACCATAGAAGATCTTTGATCTGCTGTGTTTTCTATACCGATTTCTTTAACTCTTAAAGCTTTTTTTAATGTTTCATAACACATAGGATTTGCAAGTAAATCTTTTGCTTGGAAAATAATATACCCACCATTTGCTTTTTGTAAAAGACCAGGTTTTAACATGGTATGGTCAGTTCTTAATGCTCCATAAACATTTTCGTATTCAAGAGAACCAAAGATGTTATGATATGAATAATTAGAATCCATAATTACAGGAGCACCTTCCAAATTTGAGTTATCAATAAATAAATTAACACGATAATTTAAACAAGGATCTGGCTTCTTTTGTATTGGACCATGATTATTTTGACTATTATTATTTTTAGTCTCATCTTCTAAGAATAATGGAACATTTTTAAGTACATCTTGTTTTACATCATTTAAAAATTTATTTATTTTTTTATTTCTTTTATATCTTGATTTTAAGAAATTAATATGAACATTAACAGTAAGAAGTGCTACATTTGATTGCCATTCAGATATTTTTCTATCAGATTGTCTTTCTATTTCTTTTATTTGACTAATAGCATTCATAATTTGCTCTTGAACAATTACTGATTTTTCTTCATATTCTTTTTTGATTTCATCTTCTAGTTTATCAAATTCAGCTTCTTCAATAACTTTTCCATCTACGATAGGCATCATATATATTCCATTTTGAGCAGTTTTTACTTGAAAATTGTATTTAGAAGCATCAAGGTTTAATTTTTCTAGTAAGCTAGAACGTTTAGCTTCAAATTCTTGTTTTATTAATGCTTTTTCTTTTTCAAAATCATCGTTATTGAAAGTCTTTTTAATATCTTTTCTAATTTCCTTTATAAAGCCATCCATTGAGTCTTTAAACTCTTTTCCTTGACCTGCAGGAAGTTCAACCGCTACAGGTTCATTAGGGTTTTCAAAATTATATATATAGCACCAATCAGAAGGAACTTTTTTCTTTGGAGCAATTTTATTTAAGTAATTTTTTGTATATAAAGTTTTTCCTACTCCGCTAGGTCCTTCTATATATAGGTTATATCCTTTTACATCAACTTGTAAACCGAACTCAAGTGCTTTAACACCACGTTCTTGACCAATTCCTGTTTGTATTGACTCAAGTTCTTCAGTAGTATCAAAATTAAATACACTTGGATCACAAGTCATTTTTAATTTTTTATAACTCAATTCATTTTTGTTTTTCATTTGTTTCCTCCAATTTTTTCTTAGTATATCCAATTCAATCATATTTTATATTACTTAAATTAAAAAGTAAAGAAAATATAAAAAAATATGGTAAAAAAATTTTTGACCATAAAGTCAAAAAAGATTAAAAGTATTGCAATATTAAATAAAAAAATATATAATACGTAGGAGATTATTCAAAATCGAAAGGATTTAAAAAAATGAATAAAACAAAGAGAAAAATTTTTGAAACTTCTATGAAATTATTTGCTGAAAAAGGATATAATGCAACAAGTATTGAAGAAATAACGGCAACTGTGGGAGTAGCAAAAGGCACTTTATATTATCATTTTTCTAGTAAAGAAGAAATATTTAATTTCTTAATAGATGAAGGAATGAAACTTTTGCAAAATAGTATAGACATAAAGACTGCAAAGTATTCTAACTATATAGATAAGCTGAAAGCAATAATATTAATACAAATAAAGATAGTTGTTAAATATGAAGATTTAATAACTATTTTGCTAAGCCAATTCTTGGGAAAAGAACAAAGAAATATAAAATGTAAAAAGCATATATTAGATTATGTTTCAAAAATCGAAAATATTGTAGCAGAAGGGATAAAAGTTCGGACAAATAAAAAATGGGAATCCACAAGTAATAGCTTCTGAAATATATGGACTTATATGTTCGAGTTTGGTATATAAAGCTAGAATAGAAGATGAAATAGATATTATGAAATTATATAAAGAATTTGAGAATACAATAATAGAAGGATTAAAAAATAAATAGAAGAAGGGGTTAAAAATGAGAAAAGCAATACACAAACATCTAACATTTGCAGATTTGAAAGATATGTTGGAACAAACAGGAAAGTTATATGGAGATAGACCAGCATATATATTTAAAACAGAAGAAGAAAAATTTAGAGAAGTAACACATAAAGAATTTAGAGATGAAATAAAAAGTTTAGGAACAGCATTAGTAGATTTAGGATTAAAAGATAAAAGAGTAGCAGTTATTTCAGAAAATAGATATGAATGGGGAGTTGCATATTTAGCTATAGCAACTGGGACAGGTGTGGTTGTTCCTTTAGATAAGGCTCTTCCAAATAATGAAATAGAAAGTCTTATAATTCGTTCAGAAGTTGAAGCTATATTTTATTCAAATAAATATAATGAAATAATGAATGAAATAAAAGAAAAAGGAAATACAAATGTTAAATGTTTTATTTCCATGGACTTAGAAAAAGGAGAAAATGGAATATATTCTGAAAAAGAATTAACAGCAAAAGGAAAAGAATTAATAGATAAAGGTGATAGAAGATTTTTAGATGCTAAAATTGATAATGAAAAAATGGGAATAATGTTATTTACATCTGGTACTACATCAGTATCTAAAGCGGTTATGTTATCACATAAAAATATATGTAGTAACTTAGCCGATATAGCATCTGTTATTAAAGTTGATGAAAATGATAGATTCTTATCTTTCTTACCTTTACATCATACATTTGAATGTACAGTAGGATTTTTATATCCAATATCTAAAGGTGGAGCAATAGCTTTTTGTGAAGGAATAAGACATATTGCAGAAAATATTAAAGAGTTCCAAATAACAGCTATGATTTCAGTACCTATTTTATTTGAAAGTATGTATAGAAAGGTAATGAAAGGAATTGAGAAAAAAGGTAAATTAGAAGATGTAAAAAAAGGAATAAAAATTACACAATTCTTATTAAAATTTGGTATTGATATAAGAAGAAAGGTATTTAAAGAAATACATGATAATTTAGGTGGTAAAGTAAGATTATTTGTTGCAGGTGGTGCTGCATTAGATCCAGAAGCTGAGAAAGGATTTAATGAGTTAGGATTAAAAATGTATCAAGGATATGGATTAACAGAAAGTTCACCAGTTATAGCGGCAGAAGATGATAAGAATACAAGATTAGGTTCAATAGGAAAAGCTTTCCCTAGCTTAGATGTAAAAATCGACAATCCAAATGAAGAAGGAGTAGGAGAATTGTTAGCAAAAGGACCTTCAATAATGCTTGGATATTATAACAATGAAGAAGCTACAAAAGAAACAATAGATGAAGAAGGTTGGTTACATACAGGAGATTTAGCTAAAATAGATAAAGATGGATTTATATTTATTTCAGGAAGAAAGAAATTTGTTATTGTATTAAAAAATGGAAAAAATATATATCCAGAAGAATTAGAAACTTTAGTAAACAAAATAGAAGGTGTAAAAGAAAGCTTTGTTTATGGAAGACCAGAAGATGATGGGGATTATAAGATATGTGCAAAAATTGTTTATGATGTCGATGTAGCAAAAGAATTCTATGGAGTAAATAATGAAGAGGAACTAAAAGAAGCTTTATGGAAAGAAGTTAAAAAAGTTAATAAAACAATGCCAGCATATAAATATATAAGAGAAATAACTATTACAGATAAAGAATTAATAAAAACAACAACACAAAAAATAAAGAGATTCGAAGAAATAAAAACAGTTTTATAATATAAGAAAGCCGCTAATCCGCAGGGAAATTAGCGGTTTTTATATACTAGATGTCGAAATAAACAAAAAAATGTAACATTTTTGTAATAATTCTGTAACAAAAACTTAAAATAAAATTACGGAAATGCCCTTGTGGTTTAAGAATACATAATGTATAATTATAAGTAATTAGAAAAGTAAAGATGCGTAAGACAAAGGAGGTAATTTACAATGTCTAAATCTGGCATAGTAAATGTGAGAATGGTTATCACAGAAGAAAAAATATTATCAAATATAGATAAAATACAAAAATTAATAAATCCAAAAAGTAAAAAGCAAATAGTACAACTTGAAGATGATATGTATTTCAAGGATTTAATAGAGTCTATAAAAACATATTTAATTGAATATCCAAAAAAGAAAAATTTCCCAATAAGTGTATATAAAGCTGCTTATGGGTTAGTTGAATATTCAACAAATCAATTTGAAGAAAATACAAAGAAAATTGAAGTTTTAATTAGACAAAGAGAACAAAATATATCTTTAGCTGGAGATTTAAAAGAATTAGTTGAAAAAGTAGAAAATAAAGATAAAGATTGGAAAGACCAAGTTAAAAAAGCAGAAGGAAAATTTTCAGAGGATATAATAGAAACATTAACAATTGTAGGAAAAGCAAAAGGAAAAACTTCTCAAAATTATCAAGATGCAATGAAATTATTAAATGCTAGAATAAATAACTTAGAGTCAAATTTACATATAGAAATAGATATGGAAAGAATAGAAGATAGATCAAAAGCATTAAGTTACATTGGAATTGAAGTTGCCGATGCATTAAAATCTATTCCAACACCAGTTGAAGAACCAGTAGAACAAGTTGTTGAAAAAGTTGAACAAGTTGCTAAAGAAGAACAAAAACAACAAGAATATATTGAAGAGACAACATTTGAAGCAAAACCAAGTTTATGGCAAAGAATAAAAAATAGTAAACTTGTAAAAGCTATTAGATATATTACAAAGATAAGAGTAGTATTAGACTATTCAGATGCACTTCCTGAAGGAAGAGGAGAAAACAATCAATAGTATATAAAATAAGCCAAGGTAAATAACACCTTGGTTCTTTTTTTGACTGTAATGTAAAAAAATGGTATAATATATATATGCCATAAATATGGTATTAAAGTTTTTCATATTTTAGACTTTAGGAGGTATTTACATGAAAGGAAAACTTAATTTGTGTGATTTGCCAGATGGAAATTTCTATTTGGTATTGTTGGGAGAAGAAAATACTAAAGAAAGAAACGAAAACTTGATAAGGAATGTAATAAGGAAGACTCAAGATTTCAAAAACTGCCAAGTTACAGTTGCTTTTAAGAAAAAGAATATCGATAATTTCTTGGATTGTGAAAACGATTATGAATTGATATCAAGCAATAATGTTCTATTCAAAAAAGAATTCCAAGAATATTATGATGAAGATGGTTATGATCTTCAAATTGAAGATAGAACTATTAAATTAATCTTATTTGATAAAGGAAAAAAAGACTCCCAATTAGAAAAGTTTAGAAACGATGCTATTTTAAAACTAAAGCAAGCTTAAACTTGAATAGTATAGCCTATTTTGGCTATACTATTTTTGTAATTGACAATATTTGGATTTTATAGTATAATATTAGCAGTGTGAATAATATTGATCGGAATTTATTAGAATAAGTTTAATATGTTTGGTTAAGAGATTTATAAGGCCACATATAAAGAAAAACTTATTTAATGTGTACTAACAAAAGTAAAAAAAGTAAATTAGATCAAATTAGTTTAAATCAAATTAAACTAATTTTTTTAAGCATAAAAAAAGAAAGGAGATTTTATGACAGAAGAAATAAAGAAAAGAGATATAAGAAGAAATAATAAGAGAGTCAAAAAAGAAACTAAAAACGAAAAAAATACAAAAGGAGGAAATAACATAGTAAAAAATAACAAACCAAATAATGATTTAGATAAAAAACAAGCAAAAACAAGAAGAACATATAATAGAAAAAATTCTAAAACAAATAAGAAAGAAGAAGGTATATTTAAAAAATCTAAATTAAAAATAATTCCATTAGGTGGAATTCAAGAAATTGGTAAAAATATTACAGTATTTGAATATGAAGATGAAATGGTTGTAGTAGATTGTGGATTATCATTTCCAGATGATGACATGTTGGGGGTAGATTTAGTAATACCAGATATAACTTATCTAGAAAAAAATGTAGATAAAATAAAAGGATTAGTCATAACACATGGACATGAAGACCATATAGGAGCTATACCATATCTACTAAAAAAGATAAATTTACCAATTTATGCTACTAGGTTAGCAGCAGGTTTAATAAGAAATAAATTAGAAGAACATAAATTATTAAATTCTACAGAATTACATGAGGTAATTCAAGGACAAACAATTAAATTTGGTAGAAATTTTAAAGTAGAATTTATAAGAAGTACACATAGTATTCCAGATTCAGTAATGCTTGCAATCACAACACCAGCTGGAACAATATTACACACAGGAGATTTTAAAGTAGATTATACTCCAATAGATGGAAAGATAATGGACTTTGGAAGGATAGCAGAACTTGGAAATCAAGGAATTTTAGCGCTTATGGCTGATAGTACAAACTCAGAAAGAAAAGGATTTACAATGTCAGAAAGCTCAGTAGGTGAGGTATTTGATAAGTTATTCTTACATTGTACCAAAAGAATCGTTGTAGCAACATTTGCATCAAATGTCCACAGAGTACAACAAATTGTAAATGCAGCTGTAAGAGAAAAAAGAAAAATTGCTGTTTGTGGAAGAAGTATGATAAATATGATTACAACAGCAAGAGAATTAGGATATATTAAATGTCCAGAAAATATATTCATTGATATTGATATGATAAATAATTATACAGATGATCAATTAGTTATAATTACTACAGGAAGTCAAGGAGAGCCAATGTCAGCATTGACAAGAATGGCTGCAGGAGATCATAGAAAGGTAAAAATAACTCCAAATGACTTAGTAATCATATCTGCTACACCAATACCAGGAAATGAAAAATTTGTATCTAAAGTAATAGATGATTTAATGCAAATAGGTGCAGAGGTAGTATATAGTTCATTAGAAGATATACACGTATCAGGACATGCTTGCCAAGAAGAACAAAAATTAATCTTAGCATTAGCTAAACCAAAATACTTTATACCAGTACATGGAGAATATAGACAATTAATTGCTCATAGTGAAACAGCACAAAGTATGGGAATAGACAAAAATAATATAATAATGTTACAAAATGGTAGAGTATTGGAAATAAATGAAGAAGGAGCAGAACTTACAGGAACTGTTCCAAATGGTAGAATATTAGTAGATGGATTAGGTGTTGGAGATGTTGGAAGTATTGTCTTAAGAGATAGACAACATTTATCACAAGATGGATTAATAGTAATAGTTTTAACAATGGATTCATCAACAGGAGAAGTTGTTGCAGGACCAGACGTTATATCAAGAGGATTCGTATATGTAAGAGAATCAGAAAATCTAATGGATGAAGTAAAATCAGTAGTAAAACATGAAATTAGAAAATGTGAAGAAAAAGGTATAAGAGAATGGTCAACAATAAAATCTAATGTAAGAGAAAACTTAAGAGACTATATATTCACAAAAACAAAAAGAAATCCAATGATTATACCAATAATAATGGAAGTATAATAAAAATAAATACCAGATTAGAACAATCTGGTATTTATTGATAAAAAACAGTATATATAAGAGAGAAAATCTTGAAAAAACAAAGAAAAATTGATATAATATCAAAAGTTATTGATAAAATAAGGAGAGATAATAATGGATTATAAAGATTTAGCAAATATAATTTTCCCAGAAGCAAAAGATATAAGCTATTATGAGGAAAAATATCCAAGAAGAAATTTAAAAGAAGGAGCAATAGTTTCAAGATTTGCACCAAGTCCAACTGGATTTGTTCATATAGGAGGATTATACCAATCATTAATAGCCAAAAAACTAGCTTCACAAACAGAAGGAGTATTTTTCTTGAGAATAGAAGATACAGACCAAAAAAGAGAAGTTGAAAATGGAGTTACAGACATAGTAACATCATTAAAAAACTTTGGACTAGAACCAGATGAAGGCATGACATCTGAAATAGAAGAAAAGGGAGAATATGGACCATATAAACAATCACTTAGAAAAGATATTTATCAAGCATATGCTAAATATCTAATAGAGCAAGGCAAAGCATATCCTTGTTTTTGCTCTACTGAAGAAGGAGAAGAATTAAGAAAAACGCAAGAAGCAGCTAAAGTAAGACCAGGATATTATGGTGTTTGGGCTAAATGCAGAAATGTGACAGTAGAAGATGCAATAAAAAGAATACAAAATGGGGATAGTTATATAATTCGTTTTAAATCTCCAGGAAGAGAAGATAGAAAGATAAAACATCATGATGTTATAAAAGGAAATGTAACATTTCCAGAAAATGACCAAGATATAGTTATAATAAAAGCAGATGGATTACCAACATATCATTTTGCACATGCAGTTGATGACCACTTAATGCATACAACACATGTAATAAGAGGAGATGAATGGTTATCTTCAGTACCATTACATTTACAATTATTCCATGAATTAGGATTTAAAGC
>CAMFER010000023.1 GCA_945949485.1 uncultured Clostridium sp.
AATACTCTACCTGGTGTTGATGTAGATCCCATTGAACCTGGTCTTCTATGATACATAGAACCATGTCCCATTGGTCCTCTTGATTGTCCATGTCTTTTTATAACACCTTGGAATCCTTTTCCTTTAGATGTACCTTGAACATCAACTTTTTCTCCTGCAACAAAAACATCAGCTTTTACTTCATCTCCAACTTTGATTCCTTCTATAGAATCTAATCTGAATTCTCTTAAATGTTTTTTGTTTGCTAATTTTGCTTTAGCAAAGTGTCCTGCTTCTGGTTTATTGATGTGTTTATCTTTTACATCTCCGAATCCTAATTGAACAGCATTGTATCCATCTGTTTCTTCTGTTTTAACTTGTGCTACAACACATGGTCCAGCTTCTATAACTGTAACTGGTATTACATTTCCTTTTTCATCGAAAATTTGTGTCATACCAACTTTTCTTCCGATTATTCCTTTTTTCATTTTATTTCCTCCTAACTATTGGCTGATATTTGTATTAGCATTTTTAAAATGTTATATCAGCTTGGTTTTGTTGCTACATTATATATGTAGTTAAAATTAAAAATTATTTATTCTAATTATAATTTGATTTCTATATCAACACCTGCTGGTAACTCTAATTTCATTAAGCTATCAACTGTTTTTTGTGTTGGATAAAGAATATCAATAACTCTTTTATGTGTTCTCATTTCAAATTGTTCTCTTGAATCTTTGTCTTTGTGTGGAGAACGTAATATTGTCACGATTTCCTTTTGTGTTGGTAATGGAATAGGACCTGAAACCTTTGCTCCTGTTTTCTTAGCAGTATCTACTATCTTTTCAGCAGACTGATCTAAAACTACATGGTCATATGCTTTAAGTCTTATTCTAATTTTTTCACTTGTTGCAACTTGGTTTGCCATTGTAATTTTCCCTCCTTCTTTTTTGTTTTAATTACCTTGGCGAGTTAAAACGCATTCTGGTGTTTTGAATATCACCTATATAAAAGCCCAAAATATGCATGATAATTCTGGGATAAGTATGCATTTTTATTCAACTTACCGCCTGGTCTTTGCCATGACATACTCCACTAAAGTTCCCTCCATCCTACATTTCCGTAAGGATGTAGCCACATTTAGCTTCAACGCTCAATTCATGCTCATATATTATATAACGCATTGCTTAGAAAGTCAACACTTTTTGTGAAATTTGACGTAAATTTATAAAACTTTTTCTTATCTTTCAGTTTTCAAATCTTTATATTAATAATTCCTTATATTTTTTAGCAAAAAGAAAAGGTAAGATTTTCATCTCGCCTTTTCCTTTTGCTTTTTATCCTTTAATAATTTTATCTATTGATTGTTCTCTCATTTCTTTAATTACTTTACAGCTATTGTTTAATTTAGCTTGTTCTTCTTCACTTAATTCTATTTCTAATAGCTCTCTAACACCATTGCTATTAATCACTGCTGGAACTCCTATATAGATATCGTCTTGTCCGTATTGTCCATCTTTTAAATATGTAGATACTGTAAGAATTGAATTTTCATTATCAAGTATTGCTCTTACTAATCTATTTAAAGCCATACCTATTCCATAATATGTTGCTCTTTTCTTTTCAATTATTTCATAAGCTGCATCTACAACCCCTTTATGAATTTTTTCTAAATCTTCCATTGGATGTTTATTGTCTTTCATAACATCTACAACTTTTTTACATCCTACATATGCATGATTCCATGGTACAAATGAAGAATCTCCATGTTCACCCATTATATATGCATGTATATTTTTGCTTGATATTTTTAAATAATCAGCCATTAAATAACGTAATCTAGCTGTATCTAAAACTGTTCCTGAACCAATTACTCTGTTTTTAGGAAGTCCTGATACTTCTGAAACAACATATGCCATTAAGTCAACTGGATTACTTGCTACAACAATTATTCCATTAAATCCACTAGCCATTATACTTTCTGTAATTTGTTTCATTATTTTAGTATTAACTTCAGCAAGTTCTAATCTTGTTTGTCCTGGTTTTTGTGCAACACCTGCTGTTATTACAACTACTTGTGCATCTTTACAATCTTCATAATCTCCAGCTTTTATTGTCATTTTTTGTGGAGCATAAGGTAATCCATGAGCCAAGTCCATTTCTTCACCTTTTGTTTTATCTTTATCAATGTCTATTAATATTAATTCATTAATTCCTCCTCTGTTTAACATTGAATAAGCCATGCTCATTCCTACAAAGCCTGTTCCTACTAGAACTACTTTTCCTTTTTTCATAATCCCAACTCCTTCATAAATTATATAAAATCAAAATCACAGATATATTATAACACCATTTTTTGCTATTTGAAAGTTTTTTACATAATTTATTTTACTTTTTTTGTATTTTATGATATAATTCTAAAAAAATCAAAGTAAGGAGTGCTATTTATGAGTTCAAATTCAGACAATGCTACTACTTTGGCTATTAATAAAGTTTTAATTTTATATATTTTAAAATTAATTAATAATGATATTAGACAAGATGATCTATTTAAAATTATAACTTCTATAAATGATATCAACTATTTTTATTTCAAACAAGTTTTAACTGATTTAATAGAATCAAAGTTAGTAGGGACATATACAAAAGAAGAAGAACCGGTAGTAAGAATCACTTCTGAAGGTGTCAACGCCTATACTTTAACAAGAGATGTAATGCCTGGATTATTAAAATTAAAAGCAGATAACATTTTCAAAAAAGAATTCGCAAACATTGAAGAAGAAGCTTCTGTTATTGCAGAATTTATTCCAAAAGATGAAAATAATTATACTGTAAAATGTAAAATTGTAGAAAATAATGAAACTGTTTTTGAAGTTAGAACTTTCGCAGGTTACAGAGAAAGAGCAAAGCGTATTGTAGATAATTGGAATACACATGCAAACAGTATATATCCAAAGATATTAAATATTTTATTAAATGATAACCCAGAAAAACAATAATAAATAAAAACAAAAAAAAGAAAGAATTTACTATTTTAAGGTAACTCTTTCTTTTCATTTTGTTTAATTATATAAATATACATATTATTGAAAATATAAGCGCTTTTACCATCACGCTTAAAAATAAGTTGTAATTAACACATTTTATTCCTATATCATTAATATTATCAAAACCTTTGACAATTTTTTCTACTTCTTGTTCATCGGATATTTTTTTATTGTTCATATATTCCTTAGCCAAATATCTTGCTTTTATCATCGCATCATTTTCTAAATATGCTCTCACAATATATTGTGTAAAACCAAATAATATTAATATAGTAAGAAATATCATGGAATTTGGTAATATATTAAATATTTCCAATGCGCAAATAATAATAAAATATGCTATGTAAATGTTTGAAAATATAAAATTAAACATTAATAATTTTCTATCTTGAATAGAATGTAAACATTCGTGAGCTATTGTTTGTATTCTTGTATATGTTTTTCTTACGTTTGCTATTGATATTTTATTAGTTATTGCTATATATAGACTTGCCTCACTATCTTTGTTTTCTTCTATTTCAACATCTTCGTTTTTTAGCATTTTTAAATATTCTTTACACATATCTATATTTTCTGGATATTTATCACCAATCTTATCTAGTTCTTCGTTTACAGCCATTTCTTTTATTTTTTTCAAATTATATCCAAATAATATTTTTAATGTAATTACAATTATAAGTAAAATTATTGAAATTATAAGAAAATCCATATTTTTACCTTTCTTTATTGCATAACATCTTTTATTGCATCACCTATTATTTTGTTTACATCTGCTATTACAATGTTAAATTTAGTTTCTGCTTCAAAATATTTTCTTGCTGTTTCATCTTCTATCAAACTAGCATATTCTTCTTGCATTTTTTTATACTTCTCTTCATCAGTTTTTCCTGTTTGCATTGCAGCAAGTTGAGTTTCATATCTAAGAATATCAAATTTTTTCATTCTTTCTTTTAATTCACTATTTAATGAAATCGCTTGTTTTGCCATTTTGTAGTTCATATATTCTTCAGATTGTTTTATTTCACTTGCCAATCTATTTGCTGTATCATATATATTCATTATATTTTCCTCTTTCTATTCATTAACTATCTCATTTACTGCTTCTTGTGTAACTGGTTCTTCTATCATTACTTTAGCTGCAATAGGACAGATATTTACAAATGTATTTCCATCATTCACTTCTATTTCATTTCCTTCTAAATCTTGATAGACTGTTTTTTCATCCCTAGCATTTTTTATACATTTAATTTTTATTGCTTTTCCATTTGTTATATAATATCCATCAAATGTACCTATATTTTTAAGTCCTTGTCTTCCTTTGTTTTCTGGATCTGATAATGTGTAATTATCACAGAAAGTAATTATTATATTTTTAATTGTAAGAGGCTCTTCAGTATCCCAATCTGTTTGTAATTTATTTCTAGCATATCTTTCATATACCTTATTTTCTTCATCATACACATATTTTACAGTTTGTAAAGTTGAATGAGGTATTGTTACGCTTATTGCACCTTTTCCGTTTTCTAAATCCACTTCATCTGTTGTATACTTTAAAACACTTTCTTCAGAAGATGTTGTTCTATAGTTTTTCTTTTTAGCAGATTCTAATAATTTTTTTGTACCTGTAACAGCATTATGTGGTGCATATTTATCTTTTACTCTCCAGAAAGTTGTTCCATCTTCTGATATTCCATTTATATCATTTATACTATATTTCTTAATGTCACTCTCAGCTTGTGGACTTTGACCAAAATGAGTATATATAGCATCATTTTCCATTGCGTAATCTATGAAATAGTGTCTTGCACTTCTTACTGGACCTATTTTTTCTACATCTGTTCCCTTAAAAAGAGCCATAAGTCTTGTTTCTCCACCTTCTACGATTATTTCATAAATCATATATGCTTTTTGAAGTCCTGCTTGTGGCCAAGCATCACTATGATTATCTATCATAACAGCTATTGGTCTATCATTTCCTTTAAATATTTGGACTTCCTTTTTTTCAACACTTCCTGTAAGAATATCAACAAATCCTTGTGTTTCCTCTGAATTATTTTCTTTATCTTTAATTATTTTATATGCTAAAATTCCTCCAGAAGCTATAATCAATATTATTAATATAATTATAAGTACTCTAACACCGCTTTTCTTCTTTTTCATCCCTAGTTCCCCCCTTGTACAAAAAATATTAATCTCTGCTTATTTTTAAGTCACTTAATATTTTTTCTTCTTTTGGTCTCATCTCTTTTTTATCTTCTTCTTTTATATGGTCATATCCCATTAGATGATAAAATCCATGCACTAACATATAACTTAATTCTCTCTCAAAACTATGCCCATATTCTTCTGCCTGTTCTTTTACTTTTTCCACTGAAATAACAAGATCTCCTAACATATCTTCATGCTCAAATTCTTGTTTTTTTATCATATTCTGTATTTCATATCTTTCAAACATTGGAAAAGATAACACATCTGTTGCTTTATCTATATTTCGATATTCTTTATTAATTTTCCTTATGTTTTCTGGAGTAGTAAAAGTCACAGTAATTAATAAATTTGAATTTTCTAATCCTTCTTCTTGAAAGCATTTTTCTAATACTTTTTTAACTGTTTCACCATAAATTATGTTTTCTTTTATGTCTTTATATACTATCTCATACATTGCTTAATACTTCCCTTTTTATTTTTCCTTGAAAATTTCCTTCTGATTTGAATTCATTTTTTAATTCTCTCATAGCGCCATAATCCACTAGTTTTCTTTTATAGTATTTTAATAATTTTGTATAATCAGTTTTTGTTTTATGTAAGTTTTTCAAATCATTTTTTATAAATAATATTTCTTTTTGTTTAACATATTCTATAAAATCTGTTTCTTTTAATTTTGATATTTCTTTATATTTATTCCAGAATTTTTTGTATTCATCCCTTTTTTGAGGAGAATCCCAATATACTTTTGTTGATAATAATTTTGCATTATAATCCTCAATTAATGTTATTAGCATTGAATACGCTCTTTCTCTTTTAGCCGCCATTTTAGTATCTTGTACTAATCCTCTTGCATCTTTTAGAAGTTTTTCATAACACTGTTCTGCAACTATTAGAGGTAAACTATGTGTAAATAATTTTCTACTGATTCCTAATAATATCATATTTTTTTCTATATTATCTCTTGTGTCTAATTTTCCTACTGTATAACTTTCATATTTTTCATATTCGTCTATAATATCTTTATAGTTACCCTCATATCCAGATTCCATTTTTATTGACAATATATTTTGAATATAATCTTCTAATGTATAGAAAATCTTTGTATATATCCATTCTTTTGCTGAATCATATGTATTTATATTATCAGCCACTTTGATTGAATAATTCTTTAATATTGATTTATATAAAGAATCCATTTTTGATATATAAAACTTTGTATATTTTTCTACTAATTTTTCTTTTCCATTTACTTTAATTCCTTCGTAATCTAACTCTAATAAATATTTTTGTTTTCTATATTTATATTCTATAAATTCATTCTCTTTTAAACTTGTAACTTCATAATATTTTGATAATGCATTTTTTTCAAAATCTGAAGCTGTATTATTTCTAACTTTCTTATATATAGAATCCATTACATATTTGTCTAAAGACTCCAAATATAATTCATAAGTTGAATGATATTTTTTTTCTAAATCTTCTTTATCATAATTAGAATTTTCATCTTTGTAATTCTCAAAAGCTTTAAGTAAATTGTTTCTCTTTATAGAAATTAACATTCCATTAATTCCTATTTTGGTTGGTATTAATATTTTTGTTAATGTATCTGTTAATTTATTAAAAAATCTTTGATTTGTTCCAGTTATTCTAAGGCTTCTTTCTTCCATCATTTATCATCCCTTCAAAACACAATTTTCTCATTAGTACCTATATTTTCTAGTACTTCATATGTTACATAAACTGTGACACCATCTAAGTCTTCGTATGTATTTATATTTTTATTTACAATCATATCTTTATTTTCAATTTCTTTATCTAATTCTTCTTGTAATTCTTCTATCCCTATGTTTTTAGCCTCTTCTAGTGTATAAGTTTTAGCCTCTTCTTTTATTTCTTTATATGTAGTTTTTATAACTGAAATTGGTAGATATAAATCTGAAAATAATTTGATTTGATTTTCCGTTTCTATTGTATCATAAATTTTAAATTTTGAAACCCCTTTATTAAAATTTATTTCAAAATTATTTATTTTTACGGAATATTTATTTTCAACGTTTCCAGTTTCCTTTCTATCAATAGTATTATATAAAATTTTTTTGTGTTTCGTATACCATACTTTTGCTTCTATCTCACCTTTTGCATGTACATATCTTATCCCCGTATATTTTCCTTCCATCCATCCGTTAATTAATATATCACCTTCTTTTATTGTATCTCCTACTTTTACACTTGCTGTTCCTGTTTGCGCATTTATTTTTGTTATTATTCCTGACTTATCTGATACCACATTGCAATATTCATCTTCTTTAATTATCTCTGGTTTTTCATCAGAAGCAACTAACCTCACAATTGCTTTTGTTCCAGAAAATTCTATTCCCACCCATGCAACATCTGATCTTTCTAATCTTATTTTATTTATAACTTCTTTTGTGTCTATCTTTGTTTTTAAAGTTCCTATCTTTAGTCCAGCTTCTTCAATATCCCTTTCTATATTTTCAAAATTTTGTCCTTCTTGCTCAATTATTTCCACATTCCATATAAAATTTGAGGATAACCATAATATAAATACTAACAATATCAATAGAAAAAGAAATAACTTTCTTTTCTTATATCTAAAAAGCAAAAAAGGAAATCCTTTTTTAGCTTTTATCTTAATTTTGCATTTTGTCTTTTTTGCTATTTTGCATACATTTTTAAATTCTTTAGTTTCCATGTTAAAACTTATGCAAACATCTTCGTTTTTTCTTATATTCCATATTGCAATATTATTTTTCCTACATATATTAATAAATCTTTCTATGTAATATCCTTCAACTGTAACTTTTAAATACCCTTGTATATAACTTAAGAAAATTTTTGTAAACATAGATTAATCTCCTTCATCAAAAGTTCTTTCTAACTCTATACTTTCTATTTTTCCTTTCACTTTAATATCATCATTAGTCATATTTTCTAAATTTAAATTATATCCACTAATATTAATAAGGCCTATACTACTTCTTATTCTTACAAAAAATTTCTCATACTCTAATATTCCTTTAAAGTTCTCTATAATTATTTCATCAAAACCAGTTATAGTTATTCTAGGTATATCTAAATATACCTCTTCTGGTAACTCTAATATTTTATCAATTTTTTTATACCCTTTATTTTTCTTCACAAAAATAATCTCCTCTATTTAAATTCATCTAAAGACTTAAACTCATACCCTTCTTCTTTTGCCTTTTTAATAACTTCATCTAAGACCTCTAAATTTGTTTTAGAATTTCCATGTAACAATATTATCTCTCCATTATGAAAATTATCTTCAATTTTCTTTATTGCTTTTTCATGAGATGGCTGATTTTTCTCATCCCAATCTTCATATGCAAATGACCACATAACTGTCTTATATCCTAATGAATCACTAATCTTAACTGTCCTTTCGCTAAATTCTCCTTTTGGTGGTCTTATATATTTCATTTCGTAGTCAAACTTTTCATAAATACTTTGATGTAAATCTAAAATTTCTTTCTTTATTTCATCTTCTGATAAATCTGGCATACTTTTATGGTTTACTGTATGATTTCCTACGATATGTCCCTCATCTATCATTTGTTTTACTAATTCTGGTTCAGTATTTAAATAATGTGCTGTTAAGAAAAAAGCTGCTTTTATCTCATTATCTTTCAATACTTTTAAAATATCTTTTGTATACCCTGCTTCATATCCTTCATCAAAAGTTAGATATATTGTTTTATCGTCCTTGTTTCCTAAATATATACCATTATTTTCATCTAAGATTTTTGTTATATCATTTACCATTTCTGGTTGCTGATGTTCATTATTTCTTTTTATACCCCAACCTATCTTTTTATTGCTTATACCTTCTGCATTTGTTCTAATTGTTCTTTCATTATTTTCTATTAAAATATAGCTAAATATTATTATTAAAATTATTAACAATGGAATTATCATAAATTTACTTCTTTTTTGCATGTTTGCCCCCTCAAGTATTTTTCTTTATAAATCTTATGTTATTATTTTATTTTTATTACTTATATATTTATATTTTAGTTATTATCGCAAAAATTGGATAAAATTGTAAATTAGTATTGACAACTTCATTTTTTTAGATTATATTGTTATTATTGCTGGAAAATTAAGGTAATTTAGCATATTTTGTCAAACCTTGTTTTTCTGCTTTTTATTTAGATATACATAAGAAAGGAATGATCACATGTTGAAAATTGTACTTTGTGATGATAATTCAAATATTTTAGAAAAACTAGAAAAGATGTTAGAGAAAATTCTTACTAAGCATAACTATGAAGCTTCAATTGTTTTTAAGAGTGGAAATTCTAAAGAAATCTTAAACTATGTTGCCAACAATAGAGTAGATATTTTATTTTTAGATATAAATTTAGGAGTAAATAAATCTGGATTAAAATTGGCTGAAGAAATTAGAAAAATAAATAAAAATTTATATATAATATTTACTACTGGACATTTAGAATATGTTATGGTTGCATATAAATACAAAACTTTTGATTATTTAGCTAAACCAATTACTTTTGATAGATTAGAAGAAACTATTGTCAGATTGTTTGACGATATTTATGGAGAACCAAAAAGATATTTAAAAATAGATAATAAAAATACTGTAATAGATGCCTCTTCTATTCAATACATAAAAAGAGATGGAATGAAACTAGTTTTTCATACTGCAAATAAAGATTATGACACTTATAGTTCTTTTAATAAATTTCAGGAAAAATTACCTAAAGACTACATTAGATGTCATAAATCTTATGTAGCCAATATCTCTCAAATAAAGGATGTTGAGCCAGTTAGCTCTATTATCACTTTCAAGGATAACTCTTGCTGTGAAATAGGACCTAAGTATAAAAATGAGTTTATGGAGGTTTTGAAAAGTTATGGAAATTTTGAATAATATATGGAATGCTATTAGTACGCCAAATGAACAATTATTAAATGTTTTATTATTACCAATATGTTTTGTAGAAAATTGTCTTATTTTTATGCTTATTTATTCTTTATTCAATCTATGCAATTTAAATAATAAAAATAAAATATTAGTTTATATTATATTAATGACTTTAATCAGTTTTATTGGTATATTATATATTCCAAATCCATATAATATCTTCATTAACTACATTTCAATGATAATTTTAGTTTGTTTTATATTCAAAACTAGCTTACTTAGAAGTTCTTTAAGTGTTGTTAGCTCTGGTTTGTTATTTAATTTAGTAGGTACTTTTATTTTAAATCCATATATAAGTCTTTTTAATATTACTGCTGAACAATTGAACACTATACCAATTTATAGAATAAGTTATATATTTTTACTATTTATAATTGTATTTATTATAACTTTGATTTTAAAATTTAAAAATTTAAAATTTACTATACTAGATGGAATAGGAAAAAGAAGTAAGGTAATTATTGGCTTAAATCTATTTTTTGGTTTTATAACAATTATAGTGTACTCTGTAGTCCTATTTTATTATGTAGATATACTACCTCTATTTATAACTTTTTTGAGTTTTATATCTTTTCTAGCTTATTTTGCAGTAAGCGTTTACAGTATTACAAGAGTTTTTAAATTGTTTTTAACAAATCAAAAATTAGAAACCGCTGAAGAATATAATAAAAGATTAAGTTCTTTAAATGATAGTATCAGATCTTTTAAACATGATTTTGATAATACTTTAACTACCATAGGTGGATTCATTAGAACTAATGACATGGAAGGTTTAAAAAAATATTATTTTGAATTAGAAGATGACTCACAAAGAGTAAATAATCTATATATCTTAAATCCAGAAGTTGTTAATAATAATGGTATATATAATTTAATTACTCAAAAATATAGTAAAGCTGAAGAAAAAGATATTAAAGTTAATATTACTTTCCTTTTAGACTTGAGTACTTTAAATATGAAAATATATGAATTTGCACGAATATTAGGCATATTACTGGATAATGCTATTGAAGCAAGTGCAGAGAGTGATGAAAAAATTATAAACATAACTTTTAGAAATGATATAAAAAATTCGGCTCAAATCGTTACTATCGAAAATTCATATAAAGATAAAAATGTTAATACTGAAGAAATATTCCAAAAAGGTATTACTGGAAAGGAAGATCATCAAGGATTAGGATTATGGAAAGTAAAAAAAATAGTAGATAAAAATAGCAATGTCTATTTATTTACAAGTAAAAATGATAAATTTTTCTCACAACAATTAGAAATTTATTGTTAATATTATGGCAACACTTTATCAATAAATCAAGTGTTGCCATAATATTTATATATATTTTTAAAAAGAAGAAAAAACAGCTATCAAGCTGCTTATTCTGGTATAACTCCAATAAAATGTTATACTAATCTTTTTTTATCATTGATGTTGGCATTTTTGGTTGATGAAATATTACCAGTACAGTACAAGCTGTATTTGTTGCTTTCGCATATTTCTCTGCTGTCTTTGCTAAAAATTTAAACATATTACTCCCCTCCTTAGCAAATATATATAATACAAAATATTACCGGTACATATTTTGCATTAAACAGATTGTTCTGAAGTATCTCCATATACTTCATATCCATATTTATTATTAGTTAGCTTATATGCTAATCTAGTTATTGTTAAAGTTTGTATAAAATATGAAATTATTAAAATATTAGCTATTGTATCGTAAGGAATAATTAATGCTACTATTAATCCTATTGTATAAGTTATATATGAAACTATTTGTTTTTTTCTTCTATCTTTTTTTGACAATATTGGAACATTCTCAGTATCTGCTGGTGCATATAGTTTTATCATTATCATTCCAAACACCCATATTATAGGTATAATAATGAATTTTAATGTTTGTGGAATAATAAAATATTGAGAAACAAATGGAATTAAGCAATAAAATCCAGTTGTAAATAATATACATCCAATATGAGTTTTCAAATGTACTCCACCAGAAGCTCCTTTATATAGAAACAATGCAAGAAACGTAAACAATGACAACCAAAATATATTAAAAACATATGCTACAGCTAACATTATAAATACTTTTGGTATTTCACCTACTATATTCTGTAAGCCATAATTTATTACTTCTGCTCTTTCATCATCTATCTCTGGCATTTCTTTTCTAATACGATTGGTTAAAAATGTACAGATTTTATCTATCATTTTCCCCACCTCTTGTCTTTTTATAATCTGATTATAGCACTCACCTATTTTGAAAATATATTTTTTTTACAAAATGATTTTTTTTGTTTATATGCTTCTTTTTTTAGTCTTTTATGTCAGTTTTTCTGTGTTTTATAAAATAATAAAAAAATAAAGAGTAGACTTTTATCTACTCTTTTATGGTAGCGAAGATGTGATTCGAACACATGACCCTTCGGGTATGAACCGAATGCTCTAGCCAACTGAGCTACTTCGCCATAATCGACGATATTTATTATACTGATAGTTTTTACATTTGTCAAGATTAAAATACAAGAAATTTAAAATTTCTCGTATTTTAATCTCCTATTGTTCTTTCATTCTCTTCTTTTGCTTTACTTTCCATTGCTTTTATTCCTTTTGTTTTCACTTTTTCAACTGGTTTTCTATTCTTTCTTTTATCTTGGTTCAATTGAATAGTTTGATTTTTTTCCATTTTATTTACATTTTCTAATGCTTTCATTAATTCTTTTTTATCCGCTTCTGATATTTCTACTGAACTACTAATTTCATTTTCTGAAATATCTTTCTCTTCTTCTTGAATTTCTCCATCCCAGAAGAAAGATTTAAAAATTCCTATAAAATCTGTTTTTACTCTTTCACTATTTGGTATATTCATAATCTTCCTTGAAAGTTATTTCAAGTACCACCTTTCCTTTTATAATACATTACTATTTTACCATATAATAATAAAAAAAGCAACCTTTTTACAATATTTGTAAAAAGGTCGTTTTTCACCTGCCCTTAAATTTCTTTTTTGAAGTTTAGTTCTCCTATTGCTTCTGTTGGTACATATCCTGGTTTTGCATTTATTACATCTGGTATTCTATTTACAACTGAAGCACATGTTAATTCTACAGTTGCTGGTCTATTTATTACTAATGTTGTGTTTGGTTCTCCTTCTACTGTCCATTCATTTTTATCAAAATCTTCTTTAGAATATACTTTTCCTATACATTCACTCTCTATTACTATTCCTTCTTCAGTTTCTGTTGTAACAACAGCACTCATTCCAGTTGCATCTCCTGCTTTAACAGTCATTCCTAATGTTTCTGAATATATGTCTTCTTTATATGTTTGTGGAACTGTTACTTGTGTTTGATGTTTTACAGTTAACCCTAATTTATCACATAACCATCCATTTACATTCCACATATATGAAGGTAGATATTCTCCACTGTCTATCATTTTTTGTCTTTCATCATCAGTTATTCTATCTACTGATGCTACTTGCTTATCAAATTCTTCTAAAGTTAATCCTGCACCATGTGCTTTTGCAAGTGCAATTCCATAATCTTCTACATTGTAACTTGAACTTCCTTTTATTTTTTTAATTGTTTGTGTTGAAGCAGCAATACTTGAAATTAATTGTCCCCAATATATATCTTGATATCCGCTTCCTGTTATTGTACAGCCTGTTTTCTTTGCCATCTCATCTAATTTTTTAGTTATTGTAGGATTTGAATTTCCTGGATAAAAAGCTTCTTCACAAGTTGTTATTGCATTTACTCCTAATTTTGCACATAACATTAATGCTTCTTCAACATCACTAATCAAACTCATTGTTGTAACTATTGCAACGTCTGGCTTAGTTTCCATCATCATTTTCTCTGCGTCTTGCACTGAAACAACTGTAACATTTTTCTTTTCTGTTCCTAAAATATCTCCTATATCTTTCCCTATTACATCAGGATTTACATCAACTGCTCCTACTATTTCTCCTCCTTTTTCATAAACATATCTCATTGTGTATAAACTCATTTTTCCTACTCCGTATTGGATAACTTTTGTTTTACTCATATTACTATCTCTCCTTTCTTATTTATATAGATTATATACTATTTTCATTTTTTTATACAAGCTATTTTATAATTTTTTTCATAATAAAAGTCAGACATTTTAGTCTGACTTTAAATCTCATATTTTAAAAATTCTTTCAATATATTAGCAGCCCTTCTTGATGCTAATTGTAGATTTTCATCAAAAGTTTTTGCATTATCCCCATTTGGTGTATCTGATACTGTTCTAATAACTATAAAAGGCATTTCTTCTAAATAACATACTTGTGCTATTGCACCACATTCCATATCAACAACATCAGCATCAAATTTCGTTCTAATTTTATCTTTCATATATTTTTCAGTACAAAAAATATCCCCTGTAGCTACAATTCCTAGCTTAACATTATATGATACTTCTGGCATTTTATTTATAGTTTGTTTTAATTTTTCTATTAAAGAACTATCACATTTTACATCATTTCCAACCCCTGTAATATATCCTTTACTATGATTAAATGCGGTTATGTCAAAATCATGTTGTACAACTGTTCTTCCTATTAAAACATCTCCAATCTTTAAGTTAGGATTTATCGCACCTGCTGTGCCTACATTAATCATAAAATCCAACTTAAAATTATCAATCATTAATTGAGTTAATCTTGCAGCATGTACTTTTCCTACTCCACTTTTAGCCAAAATACACTTTTTGTCTTTTATTTTTCCTACATAAAAATCCACATTATGTATTCTTTTTACTTCTTTATCTGTAAGTAATTTTTCCACTGCCTCAAATTCTTCTTCCATAGCTGTTATTATTCCTATTTTTTTCATACATACCACCGTCCTCTCTTTACGGATTTATTATAACTTATTTATAATTTTTTTTCAATTATTTTCTTATCTTTTTTGACAAAAATAGTGAAACATTTTATTGGTGGAATAAAAATGTTTCAAAATACTTGCAACATTTTTAATTTTAGGTTAATATAATATCGTTATTGAAAGTTGCATTATAAAATTCTTAATTTTAAAAGAAAGGAGTTGTGTTTTGTTATATAAGTAAATATAGCGCCTGAACATTCTTGGTTTTATAAGTATGTTGACGAGGTCTAGAGCTTATCGAAATATTCGGCGGATACTCTAGTGGCTTTGCTTAAGGTCATAGTATTAGTTAAAAAACAGTAGTGATATTGTAACAAGAACTAATATATTAAGCTTTATTTTGCATGCTTTCAATTCCATATTATTAATTTTTATTTTTATATTTTAAGGAGGATTTTAAAATGTGTGGAATTGTAGGATACATTGGGACTAAAAAAGCCAGTCCTATTTTAATCAATGGGCTTTTAAGATTAGAGTATAGAGGTTATGATTCAGCAGGAATTGCTACTATTGAAAATGATAAAATTTCAATTATGAAAGATAAAGGTAGAGTTAAAAACTTATATAACTTGCCTGGCATAGGTGATTTGAAAGGTACTATTGGTATTGCTCATACTAGATGGGCAACTCATGGTAAACCTTCTAAAGAAAATGCTCATCCTCATATGGATAATAGTAATACATTTTCTTGTGTTCATAATGGTATTATTGAAAATTATCATGAACTTAGAGAATTTTTAACAAATAATGGATATACTTTCTATTCTCAAACTGATACAGAAGTTATTCCAAATTTAGTTCATTATTATTATTCAAAAGATACAAATAATGATGATTTAAGATTTTTAAGAGCTGTTAATAAAGCTTGTTTAGATTTAAAAGGAAGTTTTGCAATTGAAATAATTTCTAAGGATTATCCTGATAATATGATTGTTGTTAGAAAAGATAGCCCTCTAGTTATAGGAAAAGCTAATGGAGAAAATTATCTTTCTTCAGATATTCCAGCTATTTTATCTTTTACAAGAAATTTCTATTTACTAGATGATTATGAATTTGCTATTCTTTCTCGTAATAATGTTAAATTTTATGATAAAGATTTAAAGCCAATAAATAAAAATACTACAACTATAGAATGGAACGCTTCTAGTGCTGAAAAAGATGGTTATGATGATTTTATGTTAAAAGAAATCTATGAACAACCAACAGCTATAAGAGAAACTATTGGAGCTAAATTTAGCGAATCTACCAAATGTGAATTTGAAGATTTAGATTTTACTAAAGAATATTTAGAAAGCATAAATAAAATATATATCGTTGCTTGTGGTACTGCAATGCATGTAGGATTAGCTGGTAAAAACATTTTAGAAAAACTTTGTAAAATACCTACTGAAGTAGATATTGCTTCTGAATTTAGATATAGAGATCCTTTAGTTGATGATAAAACTTTATGCATTTTCATATCTCAATCTGGAGAAACTGCAGATACAATTGCTGCATTGAAACTATCAAAAGAGCATGGCGCAAAAACATTGGTTATAACAAATGTTATTGGAAGTTCTATTACAAGAGAAGCTGATTATTCTATATATACTCATGCTGGTCCAGAAATAGCTGTTGCTTCTACTAAAGCTTATACTTCTCAATTAGTTTTAATGACTATTTTAGGTATATACTTTGCAGAAGTTCTAGAAATTTCTAATGATGATATTAAAGAACTAAAAAAAGAAATTCTAACTTTACCAAAAAAAGTTGAAACTGTTTTAAAAACTTGTGATCAAATTAAAGAATTTGCAAAAAAAGTTTATCAAGAAAAAGACATTTTCTTCTTAGGTAGAGGTATAGATGAAACTGCAGCAAGAGAAGCTTCTTTAAAATTAAAAGAAATTTCATATATACATTCTGAAAGTTATCCAGCTGGAGAATTAAAACATGGACCTATAGCATTAATAGAAAATGATGTAACTGTAATTGGTGTTATGACTGATCCTAAACTAGTTGAAAAAACAATCAGTAATCTTCAAGAAGTAATTACAAGAGGTGCTAAAACTTTAATTTTAACTAATCAAGATATTGATAAATCAATGTTCGATTTAGTTATTGATCTACCAAAAACAAATCCTTTCATCTCTCCTATTATTTCTATTGTGCCTTTACAATTATTTGCATACTACATTTCTAAAGAAAAAGGATTAGATGTTGATAAACCCAGAAACCTTGCAAAATCAGTAACAGTTGAATAGATTTTATATTTTTTTATATAGTTAATTTAAAGAAACCTGATATTTCTCAGGTTTCTTTTCTTTTATCCTATTAATAATTTTATAATTATTAAACATACCGACCCTGGCAATCCTAATAATCCTATCATAAGACTTGTAAAAATATTAAGTCCTATATGAAATCCAAAATTTGCTCCAATAAAATTTATTAAGTATATTACTACTCCTCCTAAAATAGAGTTTAAAATTATTTTTAATATCTTTCTTATTGGCACAATAAATATTCTTCCAAATATAAATATAAAACAAATACATGCCAAAAATGTAATAATATTAGAATCCATGATAAATCAACTCCAAAAAAAAAATGATAATATTTCTATTATCATTTTTATGAAATATTTTGGACAAATATTACTAAACAGCTTCTCCTCTTTCTTTTAATGTCCTAAATTTCAAATCATTTATCATATCCACTTCTAGTCCTTTTATTTTTGCAAGCTTAATTAAATAGCTCAGTTTAGCTTGATTTGCTTTTATCTGATAAGTATAGTAATCTACTAAATCCCCTTCTGCAAATTCAAAATTTTTGTCATAACTTTTAAGTTCTTCTCTTGTTTTTATAATATTTCTTATTAATTCAATCTCTTTTTCGAATTCTGTTTTTTCATTTACTATATATTCTTTTAAATATTCTTCATGCATAAAATTTCCTCTTTCTAAATTTATTTTTTATATTATATTCAGAAATTTATTGTTTTATTCAAGAAATTAACCCAAAACTCTTGTTTTTTTGCTAATTTTATAGGATAATATATATGTATGATTATAATTTGAAAGGATACTAAAAATGAAGCTAATAGATAAATTTTTAAAGAAGCTAGGAACAGATAGAAATACTTTTGCAACATATATTTTAACATTAATTTCAATTTATATAGTTGTAGATAGAATTGTAGAAATATTATTTATGGTTTTCACTGGAGTTTCGCATTCCTATTGGGGACCAATAACTTATACTTTTGCACTGGCATGTCCTTTACTTGCTTTTGCATTTTCATGTCAATCAAAGTTCGCACCGTCTTATCCTAAGAAAGTAACTTTGTTTTATGTTTATATAATTTTATTTTATGTAATTGCCCTATCGATGTTTACTCAATGGCTTAATATGGGTGCATGGTTATTATTACTTTCAGTTCCAAATTATACTGAACTTATTACAGACTTTTCTGAATTAGTAACTCCAGCTTTTGTAAGTATCTCAATTTACTTACCACTAGCTACTATTTTTCCTATGTTCAAATGGCTATATTTTGGAGTAGCTGATAGTAAAGATTTAACACGTTCTATTTGGGATTATTCTGGAATTAGTTTAGCACCTAAATCTTCAGATACTGGTCCATATAGTTGTGAAACTTATGTATGTACAGACAATGAAACTGGAAAATCTATTATATTCCCTGAAGCATCTAGATATCAATCTTTATTTGTATGTGGTGGTTCAGGATCTGGAAAAACTTCTCTTGTTTATGAACCTTTAATAGCAAGAGATTTAGAAAAGAAATTCTTTTTTAAAGAAGCTTCTAAAGAATTAGGCTTTGCTGCTTTAAAAACTGGGCTTGCATATATCAAAGCTCCTTATGATAATGATTATATGAATGCAAACTTTTCTTTAAATATGTTAGCTCCAACAGAAGGTAGAGAATCACTTTACAAAGCTTTAGTTAAAAAACTAATTTTAACTAGTAATGATTCTGAAATTTATTATAAAAATTTAGGTTTAACATTAATGTCACCTGATTATGAAGTTATTAAACATATGACTGATGTTGCTAAAAACTTTGGATTTAATTATCACATTATAGATCCAAGTAATAGTAATTCTATAGGTCTAAACCCATTTGTTTATGATAATCCTTCAAAAATAGCTATTGCAATTTCTTCTGCATTAAAAGCTATGTATAGTAGTACTCATAAAGATGGTGATGATTTATATAGAGATGATTTAATAGTTCAAGCTATAGAAAATTTAGCTATAATTTTAAAAGTAATGTATCCAAAAATGAATGAAGGAAATCTTCCAAATATGGATGACTTACTAAAAATGTTTACTAACTTTGATTTAATCGAAAAAATGTGTGAAATCATGGCGCATGATGAAGAATTAAGAGAAGAATATTCTGTTCAATTAACTTATTGTAAGAAATATTTCTATAAAAATGCACCTGGTAAAGGTTACATTGAAAAATTCTTATATAGCCCTATAAGTCAATTAGATAACTTATTAAGAATGCCTGGTGTAAAAAGTATTTTATGTAACAGACATAATAACTTAGATTTTGATAAAGCTTTAGAAAATGGAGATCTAATCTTTATTTGTACAAGACGTGGAGATTTAGGTGCTTCTGCAAATAAAGCATTTGGATTATTCTTCTTAATCTCTTTCCAAAATGCAGTATTAAGAAGACCTGGAAACGAAAAATCTAGAATACCTAATTTCTTATACGTTGATGAATTTGCTGATTTTCTATGTAAAGAAACTGAGCCAATGTTTACAATGTTTAGAAAATATAAAGTCGCAACAACTATCTCTTTACAAAGTCTTGCTCAATTAGAACCAGCTGATCAAACAGGTAACTTTAAAGGTGTAGTCTTATCAAATTGTGCAAGTAAAATATTTACTGGTAATGCAGATGTAAACGAATTAAAATGGTGGTCTGATGAATTTGGATCTAAAAGAGAATGGGTATATTCTAATTCTATGGATATGGAAAAAATGGAATATAGTAAAAACTATGGTGGAGTTAAGTGGGATTTCGTTGCTTACTTTAAACCAGGAAAACTTCAAGCAATTAGCGCTAAAGGTTGTGCATATAAAATACGTGGAGCTAATGGTAAACCTATGTGTGGACCCGGAAACTTAGCTTTCCTTGCATCAAAATATAAAGAAAAACAAAAAGAAAAATATTTTGACTTTGGTAAATATTCAGATAGTGTAACAACTGCAACTGAAGATGATAGTAGTACTGTAAAGAAGAAATTTGATTTTAAAAATATGGATTTCACTGATGAAAGAAATGAAATAAATCCTGTTCAAACTGATACTACTGATTCAAAATATTTATTTGAAAACAATGATGCAGTAATTGTAAATTTCAATAGAAGAAAAAAGAAAAACTAAAAGAGACCTCTTCAAAAAGAGGTCTTTTACTATTTTTTATAAACTTAATCCTATAAACTCTAAAATAATACCTGATATTACTCCTATTGCATATAATAAAATTGTAATTCTAATATTGTTTTTTATTCCTTTATTAGTTTTAAATAATACAGCAATTCCTACACCAGCTCCAACTAATAAACCAGATATCATTGTTGCAGCAGAAATCACATTATCCAAATATAATTGAGTTATTATTACAGAAGAAGCACAATTTGGAATTAATCCTATAAGTCCTGCTATAATAGGTGCTATTATTGGTTGGTTGTTTAATACTCCTGCAATAGTATCTTCTCCTATCATATTTATTAAAATTTCCATAATTAGATTTACTATTAATATAAACACAAAAATATTCAAAGTATGCTTTAAAGAGGATTTAACTATTCCATGTTCACAATGGCAATGTTCTTTCTCACATAAATCTATTATTCTTTCTTCTTCTTGTTTATCTTTATTTTTTATTCTAAGTACTAAATCTATTAAAAATCCAGCTATCATACCAATTACTAATTTTATAGCTAATATTTTTACTATTAACAATGGTGATACAGCTTCTGATATAAATATTGGTAACATTTCATCAGATGTAGATAAATATACTGCTATTAATGTTCCTAATGTTATAACCCTAGTAGCATATAAATTTGTAGCTGATACTGAAAATCCACATTGTGGAAATATCCCAAGTAGACTTCCAATCAATGGTCCAAATTTTCCAGATTTTTTTATTGTATTTTTAGCTTTATCACTAGTCTTATGTTCTATATATTCCATTATTAAATATGTAATAAATAAAAATGGTATTAATTTTATACTATCAAATAATGCATGCTCTATTGAATGTACTATTATATGTAACATATTATTTCTCC
>CAMFER010000024.1 GCA_945949485.1 uncultured Clostridium sp.
GTATGGTGGTGTGAGAGGGGAGAAATTCATTAAGAATTATCCTCTACTCGATTATAATTAATTATTTGTATCTGTTAATTTTCTTTTATAATTTCCAGAAATAATTTTTGGAAGATATGTAATTATTTTGTAAACGGCTAAACGAATTTTTTTGCTCCACAAATAAGATCTTCTTAATTTTTTTGCAGATCCTAAAGAAACAGGTTCATCATCTAAAACTAATAATTCAGTTGGTAATTTTTCAATCTGAAAAACATAGTTTTGACCCTCGTTATTATCCCATACATTATTATCATTTCTAAAACAGAAATTAAAAGTATCGCTTTCGATAAGTTCAACTTCAGCTTGAAATCCTAATTCAGTTCTTTCCATTTGAATTTCGTTAACATTATCCCAATTAATACCAAATCCATAATGAATAAAAACCTCTTTTGATCCATCATTGAAAAGATTTCCTGTGTATGAAATTTTTACTTTAGTATTTTCAATTAATTTATCTGTATTAAAAAAAATATTCTTTGACAATTCCATTTAAATATCTCCTTATTTATCTTTTGCTTTCAACATTATAATATTAAATTTTACAATATTCAAGTATTTTTTAAAATTTAATATAAATGTAATATTTGTAATATTTGTAATATTTGTAACATATTCTTGAAACTAAGATATAATATATAAATTCAATAATATTGGTACAAAGAATATTGTAAAAAAAAGTAGTTTGTGGTAAGATTTAAATATAATATATAAAAGGGGAAAGTAATATGGAGAAAGTAATAAACAATGATATTTCGGAGGAAAAAGATATGTCTGAAGAAAAGAAAAAATTAGAAAATTTAGAAGAAAAGGTTGAACAAAAAGTAGAAGAACCTAAAAAGAAAAAAAATAAAGAAAAAAAAGCTAAAAAAGAAGAAAATAAAAACCATGAAGAAGTTATTAAAAGTAAAGAAGAAAAAACAGAAAGCAGTAGAGAAGAAAAAGAGGAAAAAGAAAAGTTCAAAAGAGTAAAAGAACCAAAAAAGGCTAAAAAGGAAAAAGCAAAATTAACAGAAGAAGATAAAAAAGGAAAGAAGAAAAAAGTTATAGTTATTTCTATAATAGTTGGTGTTATTTTAATAATAGCTCTTTTTATATCTACAATTTTTTCTTTAGTTAATATAAATAATGACAAAATAATGAGTGGAATATCAATTTCTGGAATTGAAGTTTCAGGACTTTCAGAAGAGGAAGCAAAGGCAAAATTAGAAACAATATATAATGAGAAAAAAGAAAAAGATATTAGTATAAAATATGAAGAATATGAAAATTCTTTAAGTCCTCAAATAATGGAAGTAAACTATAATATTAATAAAGCTGTTGAGGAAGCATATAAAATAGGAAGAAATGAAAACATATTTATTAGTAATTATCAAATATTATTCTCTTTACTTACAAAAAAGAATATAGAAGTAGAGATGAATTTAAATGAAGAAGTGACTAGACAAACAATAGAGGATATAGGAGCTAATTTGCCAGGAATAGTTATAGAATCAACATATGCAGTTGAAGATGATGAACTTATAATAACTAAAGGACAATCAGGTATTGTATTAAATACAGATGAACTGGTAAATAATATAAAAGATAGATTGAAAGACATATATTCTAATGAAGATTATATAGAAATTCCGGTAACAGAAAAAGATCCTGATCCAATAGATATTGATAAAATATATTCAGAAGTACATAAAGAACCACAAGATGCATATTATACAGAAAATCCTTTTACAGTCTATCCAGAAGTAGAAGGTATAGATTTTAATTTAAAAGAAGCAAGAAAGTTACTTGAAGAAGATAAAGAAGAATATGTAATAAAACTTACAATAACAAAACCAAGTATAACTTTAGAACAATTAGGAGCAAAAGCATTTCCTGATCAATTATCTACATTTAAGACAAAATATGATGCAGGAGATAGAGATAGAACAACAAATTTAAGATTAGCATGTCAAAAAATTAATGGAAAAGTTATAATGCCAGGAGAGACATTTTCATATAACTCTGCATTAGGTCCAAGAACTAGTGCAGCAGGATACAAAAATGCAAAAATTTATGAAGCTGGTCAAGTTGTAGATGGATTAGGTGGAGGAATTTGTCAAATATCTTCAACATTATATAATTCTGTTTTGATGGCAGATTTAGAGATTGTTGAAAGAAGAAATCATCAATTTGTAACATCATATGTAGGAGCAGGAAGAGATGCAACAGTCGTATATGGTTCAACAGACTTTAAATTTAAAAACACTAGAGAATATCCAATAAGAATAGTTGCTAGTGCAGAAAATGGAATAGCAACTGTATCAATATATGGAATTAAAGAGCAAGAAGAATATACTTTTACTTTTAAAACAGTTACAGTGGCAACAACACCTTTTGCAACTCAATATGTAGAAGATGCTTCATTAGCAGCTGGAACAGAAAAAGTAAAACAAAAAGGAGCAAATGGAATAACTACAAAAACATACATTACAAAAATGTTAAATGGAAAAGTTATATCAACAAAATTATTATCTACAGATACATACACGCCAATGACCAAAATAGTATTAAGAGGAACAAATACTTCTTTAGTTACTGCTCCACAAGAAAACACAACAACTACAACAGAAGAACCAGTAATACAGACTCCAACAACACCAGAAGTAACTACACCACATGAAGGAACAACAAGTCAAGAAAGTCAAGAAGTTACTGTAGAAAATTAATAAAACAAAATCCTTAGAAAAAGTATTTCTAAGGATTTTTTCTTGAAAAAAATGATAGTTTATGGTAACATATATATGCACGAAGAAAGGAGTATAAAATGACACTGAAATTAATAGATGATTATTTGAATAAAAAATTAAGAGACTCAGAGGAATATTTCGTAATTTCATTTTTTGATTTGAGAGTAAAATATAATTTATCTGAAGAAGATACAGCTGTATTTCTAAACTTATCTACAATTAGATTGCAAAATATTGGATACAGAGTATATTATACAAATCAAGAATATGAATATAAAGGAGAAAAGAGAATTGTTACATCAAATGAGTTATTGGTTGCAATAAAAAAATAAAATGTATTGACTTTTTTTAATAAAGGTAATATAATAGAAAAAGTTTTATATGCGCCATTAGCTCAGTTGGTAGAGCAGCAGACTCTTAATCTGATGGTCGGAGGTTCGATTCCTCTATGGCGCACCAAAAAGATGATTCTAGTAATCGTCTTTTTTTATGAAAAAAATAAACTTAGTTTTCATAATTTTTGAAATTGTTGACAAAAGTATTTAAAAAAGATACAATATTTATATTGGAGTAAAATAAAGGGGTGAGGGATTTGCTAAAAATATATAATACTGATATAGAAACAAATCAGTTTCAAGAAATAAAAGAGTTTAAAAAAGGAAGTTGGATTAATTTAGTGAATCCGTCCGAAAACGAAATTAGAAAAGTATGTGAAAGTATAAATATTCAAGAAGATTTTATAAGATATGCACTTGACTATGAAGAAAAAGCCAGAATAGATCAAGAGGAAGATGATAATACAATATTATTTATTATAGACGTACCAATAATTGAAAAAAATGAAGAAAATGATATTTATACAACTATACCTTTAGGAATGATTGTAGTTAGAGATGACTTCTTTATAACAGTTTCTTTAAAAAAGAATAAAATAATTGAAGATTTTGAAAGAAAAAAGATAAAGAACTTTCAAACATATAAAAAGACAAGATTTATATTCCAAATAATGTACTTGAATTCTTCATATTACTTGAAATATCTAGAACAAATAAATAAAGAAACAGAAATAGCAGAATACATATTGAAAAATTCTATGAAGAATAAGGAGTTATTAAAATTATTAAGTTTAGAAAAAGGTTTGGTTTATTTTACGACTTCATTAAAATCAAATGAACTTGTCATGGAAAAAACAATGAGAGGTAAAATAATAAAACTTTATGAAGAAGATAGTGAAATACTAGAAGATGCTATTACTGAAAACAGACAAGCTATAGAGATGGCGCAAATATATAGTAATATTTTAAATGGAACTATGGATGCGTATGCTTCAATAATATCAAATAATCTAAATGGAGTTATGAAATTTTTAACATCTGTTACTATTATATTAGCTGTTCCAACGATGATATCAAGTTTTTGGGGAATGAATGTAAATCTACCATTTCAAAATAGTAAATTAGGATTTATGATAATGATAATAGTGTCTGTATTAATGACATTAATTGTCACATGGTGGTTAAATAGAAAAGACATGTTAAAATAAAGGATTGTAATTAATACAATCCTTTATTTAGTTTATTTCTTCGCCAACGATATTTTTTATATTTTCTAATTCTTTTTTTAATGTATTATAAAGAGCTTTGTCTATATTAGTACTTATTCCAGAATCGTAATTTAAAATACTTTTTTCTATATTTAAAATTTTAAATTTCTTTTCTTTAGAAGATGAATCTTTATATAAATATATAGGAATATATTCAGCTTTATCAATTGTAACAGTTCCATCTACATGCTTAGTGATAGTCAAGTCTAAAATTATAGAATCTTTTGTGTTTTTAGCATTTTGGTCTGCCATAAAGTTTCCTAAAGAATATATGATAAAACCATCTTTAGTTGTTCCATCATCTAACGTAACAGTTCTTTTCTCCATAGGTTGTAAAACATGAGGATGTCCGCCTAGTACAATATCTACTCCATTTTTAAATAGAAAATCAGCAGTTTCTTTTTGAGAACTAGAAGGACTAGTATTATATTCTGTTCCCCAATGCATGCAAGCTACAATGATATCAGCATTTTGTTCTTTAGCACTGTTTATATCTTTTAGAATCAAATCATTATCTATTAAATTAACACAATAAGTTTTATCAGAAGGTACTGTAATTCCATTAGTTCCATAAGTATAATTTATAAAAGCAATTTTTAATCCTTTAACATATTTTATCAAAACAGTATCTCTTTCTTCTTGAGATTTATATGTTCCAAGGTGAGAAATATCAGCATCATTTAATATATCTATTGTTCTATTTAATCCGTCAATTCCCTTATCAAGACAGTGATTATTAGCTGTTGTTAATACATCTAAACCTAGCTTTTTTAGATTTGATGCAAGTTCATCAGGAGTATTAAAAGTAGGGTAACTACTATAACCTCTATCTTTTCCTGCAAATGTTGTTTCTAAGTTTCCAATGCAAAGATCGGCTGTTTTTGTATATAGACTGATATCATCAAACACATATGAAAAATCGTAAGAATCGGAATCAGAATTATATGCATCTTGATATTGTGTGTTGTGACACATAATATCTCCTATAGCACACAAAGAAAAAGTTGTATCTTCTGCTTCTTCTTTTTCATTTTCTTCTGAATTTTCTGGTTCTACTGAGGTTTCAGAAGAAAGTGAATTTATAAACGAATTATGTTTAGAAGTATTATAAAAATAAAAAGAAACAGTAACTATTATTAAGAGTATAATCAAAGCTATTACAAAAATAGATAAATTCTTAATTAAATTTTTTTCATTTTCATAAATATTTTGTTTGAATTTTTTATTTTTATTCCTATTTCTAGCACGAATATTTCTTCTCATAAAAACTCCTTAAAAATTTTTTTTATTAAGAATATTTTAGTATTTAAATAAATAATATTAATATAAAAGTATCATAAAAAATAAAAAAATTCAATAAAATGAATATTTTTTGAAAAAAAACATAAAATAAATAAAAATTAAATAATAAAATAGAAGGAGGTAAGAAATGAAAGTTATAGACAAAATCGCTTTAGTTTTAATAATAATAGGTGCTTTAAATTGGGGACTAATAGGTTTATTTGGATTTGATTTAGTTGCAACATTATTTGGAGAAATGACAATAATATCAAGAATAGTATATGGACTTGTAGGAATTTCAGGATTATGGGGAATAAAATTATTATTTGATGACTAAAATAAAAGCATAAGCACATATGTTTATTAACATATGTGCTTTTTAAAAAATTGAAAGAAAAAAAGAATACAGGTAATATAAATAAAGATAAAAATAAGTATGTTGATATTTATGCAAAAATAGTGTATAATCTTAAGGATAAAAAATAAAAAAGGAGATAAAAAATGTTAAGTGCAAATAATGTAACAGTTAGATTTGGCAAAAGAGTATTATTTGAAGATGTTAATATAAGATTCGGAAAAGGTAATTGTTATGGAATTATAGGAGCAAATGGAGCAGGAAAGTCAACTTTCCTTAAGGTTTTATCAGGAGAATTAGAACCAAGCAAAGGAGATGTATCTTTAGATAAAGGAGAAAGATTATCTATATTAAAACAAGATCACTTTGCATTTGAAGAATATACTGTAATGGACACAGTTATAATGGGAAATAAAGAACTATATGACATCATGAAAGAAAAAGAAGCGATTTATGCAAAACCAGATTTTTCAGAAGAAGACGGAATGAAAGCAGCAAAGCTTGAAGAAAGATTTGCTGAACTTGATGGATGGAATGCAGAGTCAGATGCTGCTATGTTATTAAATGATTTAGGAATAGTTCCAGAAAATCATTATAAATACATGAAAGAATTAGAGGGAAGAGAAAAAGTTAAAATATTATTAGCACAAAGTTTATTTGGAAATCCTGATGTATTACTACTAGATGAGCCAACAAACGACTTAGATTTAAAAAGTATAAATTGGTTACAAGAATTTTTAATAAATTTTGAAAACACAGTAATAGTTGTTTCTCATGATAGATACTTTTTAAATAAAGTGTGTACTCACATTGCCGATGTTGATTTTGGACAAATTAAAGTATATCCAGGAAACTATGACTTCTGGTATGAATCAAGCCAATTAGCATTAAAACAAGCAAGAGAACAAAACAAGAAAAAAGAAGAAAAAATCAAAGAGTTACAAGACTTTATTGCAAGATTTAGTGCAAATGCTTCAAAATCAAAACAAGCAACATCAAGAAAGAAAACATTAGAAAAAATCCAACTAGAAGAAATTAAGCCATCTAATAGAAAATATCCTTACATAGATTTTAAACCAGATAGAGAACCTGGAAAAGAAATTTTACAAGTTAAAAATATATCAAAAACAGTAGACGGGGTAAAACTTTTAGATAATGTTTCATTTGATGTAAAAGAAGGAAATAAAATAGCGTTTTTAGCTGATAATGAACTTGCAAAAACAGTATTGTTCCAAATAATAGCAGGAGAACTAGAACCAGATAGTGGAAAATTAATATGGGGAACAACAATAACTACAAATTATTTTCCAAAAGATAATAATTATTTATTTAATACAGATGAAAATGTTACAGAATGGCTTAGAAAATATTCAAAAGATCCAGATGAAACATATGTAAGAAGCTTTTTAGGAAGAATGTTATTTTCAGGAGATGAAGCATTAAAAAAAGTAAATGTTTTATCAGGAGGAGAAAAAGTAAGATGTGTACTTTCTAAGATGATGTTATCTGGAGCAAATTTCTTGATATTTGATGAACCAACAAACCATTTAGATATGGAAAGTATTACTTCTGTAAATGAAGGTATGAAGAAATTTATAGGAAATATTTTATTTACATCACATGACCATGAATTAACACAAACAGTAGCAAATAGAATTATAGATATAAAAGAAAATGGAAAAATAATTGATAAAGAAATGACATACAATGAATACTTAGGAATTGAATAGATAATAAAGAGGAGAAATATGAAGTTAAATTTTTAATTTCATATTTTTCTTTTTTAAAAAATGTCGATAATTGTTGAAAATAAATAATTTATTATGATATAATAAAAAAAATAAATAAAAGGAGATGTGATTGTATGAGTAAAATAATCAATATCAAAGAGGGAATTGTTCAAATTGGTACAGACAATGGAGGAATTAAAGAAGCAAGAATGGAAGATTTAAACTTTGAGCCACAAATAGGAGATCAAGTTGAAATATTTGAAAATGAAACAAGTCTAATCGTTACTAAGAAAGAAGTCAAAGAAGAAAAACCAGTGGAACAAGCAACTTCAGGAGTAAATATAAATATAAACAATACAAATACTAACGGAGCAGCTACAGGACCAAGCTATGTAGATGCAGGTGGAAAAAAAGCTGTTAATAAAATAGTATATTGCTTACTTGCATTTTTCATAGGAGGACTTGGAGCTCATAAATTCTATGCAGGAAAAATAGGAACAGGAGTTTTATATTTATTATTCTGTTGGACATATATTCCAGCAATAATAGCATTTATAGAATTTATAATTGGTCTATGCCAAAAAGCAGATTCAAATGGAAACATATTAGTATAAAAATTTAAGCTAAAAAGTTGTATATATTAAAAAAATCTGATATATTTTATATCAGATTTTTATTTTGAAAGGAAGTAAGATAATGAATAAAATAGCAAAGACAATAGCAGAAGAATTGAACATAAAAGAAGGACAAGTTGAAAATACTATTAAATTGATTAATGAAGGAAATACAATCCCATTTATAGCAAGATATAGAAAAGAAGTAACAGGTGGATTAAGTGATGAGATCCTTAGGGAATTAGGAGAAAGATTAAGTTACTTAAGAAACTTAGAACAAAGAAAAGAAGAAGTTATAAAATCAATTGATGAACAAGGAAAATTAACAGATGAAATTTTGCAAGCAGTTGCAATTAGTAAAACATTAGCAGAAGTTGAAGATATATATAGACCATATAAACAAAAGAAGAAGACAAGAGCAACTGTTGCTAAAGCAAAAGGGTTAGAGCCACTTGCAAATATCATAATAGAACAAAAAGAAACAAAACCATTAGAAGAAATTGCAAAACAATATATAAATATAGATAAGCTTTCAGAAAAAGATAAGAAAAATAAAGATAAAGTTGTGGCAAATGTAGAAGAAGCAATTCAAGGAGCACTTGATATTATAGCCGAAAATATTTCAGATGAACCTAAATACAGAAAAGAGATAAAAAGATTATGCTATAGAGAAGCGTTGATTGTAACTAAAGCTTCAAAGCCAGAAGAAAAGTCAAATTATGAAATGTATTATGAATATAGTGAGAATATAAGATTTATTCCAAGTCATAGAATTCTTGCGATAAATCGTGGAGAAAAAGAAGAATTTTTAAAAGTAAAAATTGAAAAGCCAGAAGAAAAAATATTAAAATATATTGAGAAAAATATAATAAAAGGAGAAACTCAATTTACTGAAATATTAAAAGAAGCTATTTTAGATAGTTTTAAAAGATTAATAGAGCCTTCTATAGAAAGAGAAATAAGATCTGATTTGACAGAAAAGGCAGAAGAAAAAGCCATAAAGGTATTTGGAAAGAATTCAAAACAATTGTTACTTGGTGCACCAATTAAAGGAAAAACAGTTATGGGATTTGATCCAGCATATAGAACTGGTTGCAAAATAGCTGTAATAGATGAAACTGGAAAAGTTTTAGATTATACAACAGTATATCCAACAGAACCTCAAAACGATGTAGAAGGTGCAAAAAAAGAGTTATTAAAACTTATAGAAAAAGATAAAATTGATATGATTGCAATTGGAAATGGAACAGCTTCTCGTGAATCAGAAATGTTTGTAGCAGATATGATAAAAGAAGCTTCTAGAGAAGTTCAATATGTAATTGTAAGTGAGGCAGGTGCATCTGTATATTCAGCATCTAAACTTGCAACAGAAGAATATCCAGATATTAACGTATCAATCAGAGGTGCGATTTCTATTGCAAGAAGACTACAAGATCCACTAGCAGAGCTTGTAAAAATAGATCCAAAAGCAATAGGAGTAGGACAATATCAACATGATGTAAATCAGAAAAAACTATCAGAAAGTTTAACTGGAGTAGTAGAAGATAGTGTCAATAAAGTTGGAGTTGATGTGAATACTGCAACACCATCATTACTTTCATATGTATCAGGAATTAACAAAACAATAGCTAAGAACATTGTAAAATATCGTGATGAAAATGGAAAATTAAAAAATAGAAAACAATTATTGAAAGTACCAAAGTTAGGAAAGGTAGCTTTTGAACAATGTGCAGGTTTTTTAAGGATATTTGATGGAGATAATCCTTTAGAAATTACTGCGGTGCACCCTGAAAGTTATGATATAGCCGAAAAACTACTAAAAAAAATAGGATTTAATAAAGAAGATCTTAGAAATAAAGAAAAATTAGACTCTATAAGGGAAAAATTAAAAACAATTTCTATTAAAGAGGTCGCAAAAGAATTAGAAGTAGGGGAGATGACTTTGGAAGATATAATATCAGAATTATCAAAACCTGGAAGAGACCCTCGTGAGGATATGCCAAAACCAATATTAAGAAGTGATGTATTAAAACTTGATGATTTAAAAGAAGGTATGATTTTAAATGGAACAGTAAGGAACGTAATTGATTTTGGAGCATTTGTAGATATTGGAGTAAAACATGATGGATTAGTACATATTTCTGAAATGTGTGATAAATTTATAAAAAATCCATCAGAAGTCGTTTCTGTAGGAGATATTGTTAAAGTAAAAGTTATAAAAATAGATAAAGAAAGACAAAAAGTAGGTCTTTCAATGAAGATATAATAAATAAAAGCAAATGACTTAAAATAAAGTGTCATTTGCTTTTAAAATTAATGTTTTTCTTGAATTTCTTCAATTTCATCAAAATGATTCTCTAAAATATCTAAAAATATATCTGTCAATTTAGGATCGAATTGAGTTCCTCTTCCTTTTTGGAATTCACTGATAATAACATCTAAAGGTAAAGAATCACGGTAAGATCTTCTTGAACTCATAGCATCAAAGCTATCTGCAATTGAAGTTATTCTAGCTAAATAAGGTATATTTTGTCCAGCAAGTCTTCCAGGATAACCTGTACCATCAAATCTTTCATGATGATGTTCAACTATAGGCAAAATGTTTTGGAATATTTTTGCATGTGACAAAATGTGAACTCCTATATTTGGATGTTGTTTTATTTGTGAGTATTCATCATTCGTTAATTTTGCTTCTTTTTGTAATATAGTATCAGGTACACCAATTTTTCCTATATCATGGAATAATCCACCTATTCTAAGAGTATCAATATCAGCATCAGGCAAATGTAAATGTTTTCCGATTAATACAGAAAATTCAGAAACTCTATCAGAATGTCCTCTTGTATATGTGTCTTTAGCTTCAACTGTATATCTTAAAGTTTGAATGCTTTCTAAATAGGCTTGCTCTAATTTCTCGTAAGTGTCAGATAGTTCATTATTTATTTTCTTTATTTCATTCATTTGCTTTATAGATTTTATTCCAGATTCAATTAATAGTAATAATTGATCAAATTTATCACTTTTTTCACAATAACCTTGAATGTCTAATCTTTTTATAGTTTCTAATGGAGGAGCTAAATCTTTATGACCAGTTAGTAATAATATATATAAATCTTTATTAAACTTTCTTATTTCTTCAACTACTTGATCACCATGAAATGGAGTCATTATAAAGTCTAAAATCATTAAATCAAAATGTTCATTTTTGACTTTTTCAATTGCTTCTTGTGGATCTGTTACTCCTGTAAAATTATATCCAGATCTTTTCAAAAAGATGGATAGAGAGTCTACGATTCCTTCTTCATCATCTACAGCAATTATTTTGTAGTTAGAATTGTCTAAATTTTGTTCATTATTAAATCCTTTTCTCATAGTACTCACGCCCCTATATAAACTAAGGCTATTATATAAATAAGGGTGAAAAAAAGCAAGTTTTTTTGAAAAAAAGAATAAAAATAAAAGAAAAAAAGATAGAAAATCTAAATATTTTCTATCTTATATGTTCGACGTTAACTAATAGTTCAAGAAAGTTCAACTAATTTAATGGAATTATAATATGGAATGTTGTTCCTTTTCCTTTTTCTGATTCAAATGTAATTTCTCCACCAAAATGAGCTTTTATAGTTGAATAAGACATATACAATCCAAGTCCTGTACCGTTTTTTCCTTTAGTTGTAATCATTTCTTTAAATAATTTTGATTTAACCTTATCAGGAAGACCACAGCCATAATCTTTAATAGAGATTATTAAATTGTTATCCTTTTGTGCTACTATTAAATCTATGTTTTGTTCAGGTTTTCCTTCATAAGCTTGAATTGAATTTGATATCATATTATTAATTACCTGAACTAAACTATTAATATCGCCATGTAGTTTAAGATTTTCAGGAGTTTTTAATGAAACATTTAAATATATTAAAGCGTTTTTTAATTCATGTTTCATAAGAATATCTACTCTTTTTATTAGTTCTTCTATATCGAAAAAAATTGTATCTGTTTCAGAAAGTGTTACTGCTTGACCTTTAACGGCAGTGATAATATCAGACATATATTCTGTATAACTTTTTATTTTTGATACCCAAGAGTTCATATCTTTTGCAATATCATGATGATCATTAGAGTTAACTTCTGGATCATCAATAGAAGAGTCATATTCTTTAATCAAATCACTTAGTCCTTCAGCAGCTCCTGAGATGGACATTATTGGAGTTTTTAAGTTGTGAGCAATACCTCCAATTAATTGACCAAGAGAAGCCAGACGTTCTCTTTCCATTAAAGTTTCTTGATTATTTCTAATAAGTTTAACTTGTTTAGCATTTAATGTTTGAACTTTATTAAAAGCTTGTGTTAAATCTCCAAATTCATCATTTGAAATTACTGGTAACTTTTGACTATAACTTGGATTTGAATCATTTCCTATATTATTCAACCCATTTGTAACAACTTGTATATCATTTGATAATGATTTTGAAAAGTAGTATAATACAAAGCTAATAATAATTAATAATGAAATCACTTCAACAAATAAGAAGTATAAAGTTTCATTTGAAGAAATGTTATAACAAATACCTACATAGCATATTCCTTCAGAGGAATTTAATTTTAATGTGGCTCCTTGAGTATCAACACCATAACTATCATAAGTTCTACCATTGTATTGCTCAGATAATTCTTTTGTATACTCTATCATAAAATCACTAGGCTTGGTTCCAGTAAGAGTAATTACATCATCTCCTATGATAATAAATTTTGAATCGGAAGCATTGTATAATTCTAAATTGTTTAGAATATCTTTAATTTGATTAATATCATAAGTTAAGTTTTTATCAAAAGAAGAATTTAATTTTTCATTATAAATAGTATAGAAAATATCTTCTTTTTCTTTTACACTTCTAGAATAAGCTATAAAAGAGGATAGAAGAAGAACTGTTAAGAAAACAGGTAAAATTTGCATAGCTATTTTATATACTAAATTAACACGAATTCCTATGTTAATACCTTCCTCATAAGTGCTTCTTAATATTTGGTCATATAAATCTTTTGAAAATATATATGTAAAAACAGCAAGAAGTAGAACAAAAGAAATAACTATTACTAATATTTTTAGAAGCATTATAGCATGATGGCTACCCGTAAAAAACAATACTGCTGATATTCCGATAGTTGGTAGTAATAATTCAAATAAGAAAATGATATAAGGAAGATTGAAACATTTTTTTCTTATTTTTTGAATATATTTTATATCATAGGAATAATTCTCCTTATCTTTATTTAGATACCACTTATCAATATCTCTTAATAATAATTTAGTAGAAACAAATATTAAAAACAAAATTACTAGTCCAATAATACAAAACTGTTGAATGTAAGAAATGTAAGACATTTTTATATCAAAAGCTGTATTAATAGAACCAGGGGCGTAGTTTAATAATGTGGGTAGTAAAGAGGCACATGCTAGAAGTACAACTAAAGCAATAGCACAATATCTAACTACAATTCTAGAGCTAGGCTTTTTAAAAGCATAATATTTTTTTTTCATATAGATCCATCCTTTGTTTAAATAAATTTTACTTTTTTCATGTATTTTAAAATTTTTAATAAATAATTGTCATCAACAATTGGCCATTCGAAATTTAAAGCTTTCAAATATTCTTGTGTCATTTTAGAAGATATATTAACTGTAAAACTATAATCTAGATTCAGACTAGAATTTTCGAATGATATATCATTGATAATTCCTTTTAAAGCCGATTGATCTTTAGAGTCTTTTGAAATTTTTAACAAATATTCTTCAAATTCTTTGTTGCCAATACTACTTATAGGAACATCTAAAGAATTTAAAATATTAACCACTTTTCTAATAGATGTCAAGTTGTGGTCATATAAATGGAAAACTCTGTTTTCAGTAGCTTGGCTTTTTGAAAGTAGAACAATAGCTTTAGCACATAAATCTACCGGTGTAAATTCAATTTTTTGATTTAGCATTGAAACTGAGACATATTTTAAATCTACTAGGGACTTAATTCTACCATAAAAAGCGTTTTCATTAATATTTTTTTGGAAAAGACCATCTGAATATCTTCCGGCTAATATTCCTATTCTTAGGACTTCAGCAGTTAAGCCTCTTTCCATATAAGAATATACAACTTTTTCAGCATCGAATTTACTATTTACATATACATTATTAGTATAATGTTGTCCAATGTATAAGTCATTTTCACTAAAAATTGTTTTACTATTGTCTTGCTTTACTAAATAGTTTCCAGACACACTTATTGAAGAAATGTGGATTAATCTTTTTTTATTTTCGTATGCAAATTCTACAATTCTTTTTGTTCCTTCTATATTAGCTAATTTAAATTGTTCATAATCACCATAATGTTTTACAATAGCTGCAGCATGAATTACTGTAGATATATTTTTAGTTATTTCAGAAAGTTGTAAATCTGATAATTTGAAATTATCAAAAGTTATTTCACCATTATACACGAATATTCTGTTATTAATCAAGTCATCTAATTTATCATTGAAATAAAAAGAATAACTTTCTAATAAACGGTTAGTTGCGTGTAAAATGTTTTTTCCTCTTACAAAACAATAAATTTTTGCATTTGTTGATTTTAAAATTTCATGAAGTATATGTACCCCTAAAAATCCATTTGCTCCAGTTAACAAAACATTTCCTAAAACATCTACATTTATTAAAGATTTTTTAGAATCTAAATCTCCCTTATTATGTTTAAATTGTGAAGGAATTTTAAAGTTAAATTCTTTATAATCTTCAAAATGAGAATCGATATGTCTAGCTAATATTTTTATAGAAGGATATTTATAAAAAAATTGTGTAGTTAGATTTAGATTATATGAAAGCAAATATGTTTGTAATTGTATTAATCCAAGAGAATCTAAACCTAAAGACAAGAAAGGTGTATTTATATCTATTTCATTTGTATGTAAAATCATAGAAATTGCAGATGAAATTATTTTTTCAGTCTGTGTTTTAGCTAACTCAATATTATCATTATTTTTTGCGATGTCTGGAAGAGATTTTCTATCTACTTTTCCATTAGGTGTCAAAGGGATTTTATCCAATCTCATAAAATAAGCTGGAACCATATAATTAGGCAAATATTTAAGAAGATAGCTAATAAGTGTTGGGATTTTTATTTCTTCACTTGAAACATAATAACAAGACAAATATTTATTTTCTTTGTCAGCTGTAACAACAGCATTAGAAATACCAGCATATTGGATAATTCTATTTTCTATTTCCTCTAATTCAATCCTATAACCTCTAATTTTTACTTGAAAGTCTGTTCTTCCAAGATGCACAATATCTCCGTCGGAAGTATAATATGCTAGATCATTTGTGTTATATAACATATAATTATCGTCAAAAGGTGATTTTATAAATTTTTCATTTGTTAAAGTATTTCTGTTCAAATATCCTTTAGATACACCATCACCACCAATATATAGTTCACCAGGAGTATTTGGAGGTAATAATTTTTGGTTATGATCTAAGATATAACATTTTGTATTCATAATAGGATGACCAACTGTAATGAAGTCAGTATTAGTCATATCTTTTACAGTAGACCAGATTGTTGTTTCAGTAGGCCCATACATGTTATATATATTAGCATGAGAAATTTTTTTAAAGTTAGCAAGTAGATTCTTTGGAAGAGGTTCGCCACCTACCATAATATCTGTTAGCTCATTAATAAAATCAAGATGATCTGTATCTTTTAATAGATTCATATATCTTGAAGGTGTAGTTTGAATCATATTTACATGTTCTTTTTTACACAAATCATTTAATAATTCTGTTATATTTTGTTCTTTTTCGTTTGCAAGAACGAGTTTTAGTCCAAAGCAAAGAGAGCACCACAATTCAAGGCCAAATATATCGAAACATATTGTAGTTAGAGATATCATAGTTTTTTCAGGTGAAAAATTTATAATATTTTTCATACCTAGTACAAAATTAAATAAATTGTTATGTGAAAGCATAACCCCTTTTGGTTTTCCAGTAGAACCAGAAGTATAAATTAGATATGCTAATGAATCTGTTGATAAATCCAAGTTAAGGTTTTCGCCATTAGAGTTCTGGATAAATAAACTACTAGACAAATCAACTAATATTTTGTTACATTCAAATTTTACAAGATTAATAGTCTTACTATTTACTAATATAGTATTTGTTCCACTATTTGATAGCATATATGAAATTCTTTCTTCTGGGTAGTCAGGGTCTATTGGTAAATATGTTGCGCCACTTTTTAAAATAGCTAATAAACCTACTATCATTTCAGGAGAACGATTTATCATAATACCAATTATTTTATTTTTCATTGAGCCGAAAGTGTTTTCAATATAATGAGCTAATTGGTTTGCTTTGGTATTTAGTTCGCTATATGTTAGTCTTGAGCCATTACTTACCAAAGCGGTTTTATTTGGATTTTCTTTTACTTGTTTTTCAAATAAATTTAAAACTGTTAAGTTTTTATCGTATTCAACTTCAGTGGAATTAAAAGTAACTAACAATTTTTCTTTTTCTTCTGGAGTTACAATCTCAAGTTCTTTTAATAAAGCAGAAGGTTTTTCTAAAATTTGATTTATTAAATTTAAAATCCTCTCATGTATTGAAACAATATCAGAAGATGTATATATTCCAGTTTGATAATCATATGAAATATTTAATTCTCCAGTATCATTTAAATCATATAAATGAATATCAAGAGGATCAGCACAGCAACCATTAAACATCCAATCTGTATTGTAATCTATATTGCTATTATTGCTTTTGGTATTTGTAATTTGATAAGAAAGCAATATATTGTATAGATTAGGAAGATTTTTCTTGTCTTTTCTCAAGTCTTCTAATAATGTTTGATATGGATATTTTTGATGTCTCAACATATGCATAGAATCTTTTGCAATATTATTTATAAAATCTAGGAAAGGCATTTCCTCAGAAAGTTGCATTTTAAAAGGCATTGTACTTATAAACATTCCAAGAGTATTTTTTTCAATATAATTAGACCTATTTAAAATAGGAGTACCTATCACAAAATTTTCAACATTGCAAATACGAGAAATATATACTCCAAAAACAGCCATAAAAAAGTTAAATAGACTTACTTTATTTTTTTTACAAAAATTTTGCAATGTTTCAACTAGTTGTTTATTAAAGGTGAATTGTTTTCTATTTGCATTACAAGAATCAAGAAATAATTTATTATTAGAAGTACCAGGTAATGTAGCAACTTCTGGTAAATCAATAAATAAAGAATTCCAATAATCTTTATCTTTGTTGTAACGATCGCTTTTTAAATATGATTGTTCATTTTCTATAAAATCTAAATAAGAATATGTTTTTATATCTTCTAATGGAGTATTATTTTTTAGACAAGAATAAATGCTTATGACATTATTTGAAACAAGACCTAATGTCCAAGCGTCAGAAATTAAATGGTGAATATTAAGAATAAATCCACCAGTTTTGTTTGGAAATTGAAAAATATAGAAATTATAAAGAGATGAGTTTTCAACACAAAAAGGCTCTTTAATAAGTGATTTTCTAAAATCTTCTAAATCTTTTTCAGAAGACAGAGAAATCATTTCTATATTATATGTAACTGTAGAAAAATATTGTTTTGGTATCTTATTTTCGATAGAAAAACGAATATTAAAATTTGGATTATTTTCTATCACATTTTTAATAGCTTGTTTCAATAATTTAAAATCTACAACTTCATTTATATATGCTGTCCCACAAATTGTATTAACAGAAGAACCTTTGTAAAATTGTTCTGTATACCAAATACTTTTTTGTGGATTTGTTAATTCATAAACATCCTTTTTCATAACATTCACCCTTTATGATAAAATCTTTTTATCAAATTATATCGTTTTAGCAAGAAAAATGCAATACTTTAGAGGAAAAAAAGGAGGGGTTGCAAAAAGTGAAAAAATGATATAAAATCTAACTAGAAAATAAGTAAAAAGATGCATACGGAGGGATGTATTATGAGGAGTACTAAACTAAGGAGAGTTTACTCAGAAACAGAACAAGTAAAGGATTATAGAGAGTTATTAGCTAGGATAAAGAAAAATTTTCCTAACAATATTGCTTTTAAGTATAAGAAAGATAGTACACAAAAGAATCCAGAATATGTGGAAAAGACATACAATCAATTCATAAATGATATAAAAGCTTTAAGTACAAGTTTATTAGAACTTGGTTATGAAGGAAAAAAGATTGCCATAATTGGAAATAATAGATACGAATGGTGTACTACATATTTGGCTGTTACAACTGGAAATATGGTAATAGTCCCTTTAGATAAAGCACTACCAGACAATGAAATAGAAACTCTTTTAGAAAGAAGTAAAGCAGAAGCAGTTATATTTGATAAAAAATATGTAGAAATTATGAAAAAAGTAAAAAAGAACATTTCTAGTAAAGTTAATACATTAATATGTATGGATGATTTTGAGGATGAAGAAATAAATAGATATAGTGATTTATTAACAAATGGTTATGATTTAATAGAAAAAGGAAGCAATAAATATGATGAAATAAAAATAGATAAAGATAAAATGTCAATTTTGTTATTTACTTCTGGAACAACTGCTTTGCCAAAAGGAGTAATGTTATCACAGCAAAATGTATGTGCAAATGTTTCAACCATGGCAACATGGGCAAAAGTATATGAAAGTGATGTTCTATTATCTTTTTTACCAATACATCATACTTTTGAGTGTGGAATCACATTTTTATATGGAATTTATTGTGGAGCTACAATTGCATTTTGTGATGGATTAAAATATATACAAAAAAATATGGTTGAATATAAAGTATCAATACTTGTGGCAGTTCCTCTTTTACTAGAGACAATGTATAAAAAAATATTAAAAGGAATTGAAGATAAAGGAAAAACTAAACTTATAAAAAATGTCACAAAAGTTTCTAATCTTTTACTTAAATTACATATAGATATTAGAAGAAAGTTGTTTAAAGAAATTTTGAACAATTTTGGAGGTAATTTAAGAGAAGTGTTTTATGGAGCAGCACCAATGAACAAAGAAACTATAGTTGGGTTCAATAATTTTGGAATAGATTTAATACAAGGATATGGCTTAACCGAAACATCACCAATTATATCTGCTGAAACAGATAAGGAAAAAAGAGCAGGTTCTGTTGGTTTAATATTTGATAATTTGGATGTAAAAATAGAAAACAAAGATAAAGATGGAATAGGAGAAATTATAGTAAAAGGACCAAGTGTAATGCTACGGATACTATGAAAACAAAGAAGAAACAGAAAAAGCTTTAAAAGATGGATGGTTTTATACTGGAGACTTTGGATATCTAGATGATGATGAATTTTTATATGTTACAGGAAGAAAAAAAGATATAATAGTATTAAAAAATGGTAAAAATGTTTATCCACAAGAAATTGAATTTTTAATAAATAAATTGCCTTATGTAAAAGAAAGTATGGTATATCAAAGAGAGCAAAGCAAAACTGATACAATGCTTTGTGCAAAGATAGTTTATGACAAAGAATTGATTGAAGAAAAGTTTGGAAAGAAGAAAGAGGAAGAATATAAAAATTTAATATGGGAAGAGATAAAAGAAATAAACAAACAATTACCTGTATTTAAACATATAAAGAAAATAGATATAACTGAAGAAGAATTCAAAAAAACTACAACACAAAAGATAAAGAGATATGAAGAAATGAAAAAAATAAAATAGTATATGAAGTTCTAAATATTTTAATATATTTAGAACTTTTTTTGAAAAATAATTATAAAAAGACAAAAAGTGGAAAAGCTATTTTAGAGGTGTTATATTTTTATGAGAAGAAAGAAAATGAGCAATCTAAAAAAGGTACTTTTAACATTTTTTTTGCTAGTTTTAATATGGATATTTATATTTTACTTATACACAACATATAAAAATATAGAAATAGATGAATCAAATTATATAGCAGAAAAAACACAATCCACAATAGAAGAACAAACTGTGGAAAAAGTACAAGAAAATAGTCAAAATATTGCAGATATGATAGAAGAAACAACAGAAAAAATAGTAGGTATTTCTAAATTAAAAAATACTGGGAGCAGTATTTTAAATTCGAGTGATGAGAGTCAGTTAGGACTAGGAACAGGAATAATTATAAGTGAAAATGGATATATACTTAGCAATGAACATGTAACTGGTAAAAAATATAGCAAATGCTATGTGACTTTAGAAAATGGAAACAACTATGAAGGAAAAGTAGTTTGGAGTGATAAAGAAATAGACTTGTCAATAACAAAAATAGAGGCTAAAAATCTTAAATATGTAAGTCTTGGAGATTCGGACAAAGTAAGGGTTGGAGAAATCGTTTATGCTATACGGAAATCCGATAGGATATGAGTTTAGAAGAACAGTAACATCAGGGATAATAAGTGCTAAAAGTAGAACTATAAAAATCGAAGAAGAGGAAGAATCATATATGACAGACTTAATTCAAACAGATGCAACTATAAACCCTGGAAATAGCGGAGGGCCATTAATCACACCAGAAGGAGAAGTGATTGGAATAAATACAATAAAAATTTCTTCAGCAGAGGGAATAGGATTTGCTATTCCAATAAATTTAGTAAAACCTGTAATAGAAAGTTTTGTAGCAAATGGTAGTTTTGAAGAAGCAAGTCTTGGTATATTAGCTATAGACAAGGAAGTAATTCCATATTTAGATAAAAGTTTTAATATAAATATAGATAATGGAATATATGTAGTTGAAATAGAAAAAAACTCACCTGCTAGTAATTCTGAATTAAAGGAAAAAGATATAATAGAAAGCATAGATGGTAAAGAATTAAAAACAATGAATGATTTGAAAACATATATTTATACTAAAAAGCCAGATGATACAGTTACTTTAAAAATAAAAAGAGGAAAGATTAGTAAAGAGATAACTGTAAAATTAGGAAAAAAATAATAGAAGAAAACAAAAAAGAGAGAATGACTACATTTTCTCTTTTTATAGTGCGACAGGCATGTCGTTTAGCTAATCGGTGAAAGTCCGTAGTG
>CAMFER010000025.1 GCA_945949485.1 uncultured Clostridium sp.
AAGCTATGAGATGGAAGTACAATGTACAAACAAAGACAATATAAGTGATCATAAAAATGTAGTAGTAAACTATAGTGATAGAACAATAGGAAAAGTAGATAATTACAACTTAAAATATAAAGGAAATAAAATAATATTTGAGTTAATTTAAAGAAAAGGAGATAAAGTTTAAGAAACTTTGTCTCCAATTTTTGTTTAATATCTAAATTAATCAATACTTTATGAGAATAAGAATAAAATAATATTTTAATGAAAATTAGAAGAAATATATAAAGAAAAAATAAAAGCAAAATAAAAATATTGTAAATTTGTAAGTGCAAAACAAGAAGAATTTTTTGAAAAACTTGATTATAGAAAGAATAAATGATAAAATCTAGTTATTAATTTGATGAAAAAGTAAAAGTAAATAAAAAAGATATACTAATACTAATTTATAATCAAAATTAAAATAGCTTAGAAAAATAAACAACAATGGAATTTCAATTAAAGATAACGTAAATAGAAAAAACAATTAAAGTAATATGCTTTAGAAGGGAAATTAATAATGAAAGAATTAAAAGAACCTAAAATAAGTATAATAGTCCCAGTTTATAATGTAGAAAAATATGTTGAAAAATGCTTAAAAAGTCTTGCAAATCAAACTATGCAAGACTTTGAGATTATTATTGTAAATGATGGATCAAAAGACAATTCGGAAGAAATAATTAAAAATTTTAAAGAAAATCATCCAAACTTACAAATTAAATATCTTAAGAAAGGAAATGGGGGATTAGCTTCAGCGAGAAATTACGGAGTAAAATATGCAACAGGAAAATATATATCTTTTATTGATTCTGATGATTATGTAGATAGTAATTTATATAAAAATCTAGAAAAATATATGGATGAAGATATAGATTTAATAAAATTTAAAATGCAAACTGTTGATGAGACAGGTAAGATACTAGAAAAATTAGATGGACCAGTATTTGAAAAATGTACTGGAGAAGATGGATTTAAGAGGTTATTTGCAAAAGATAATTTTATAGATCCAGCTTGTATTTATTTGTATAGAAGAGAATTCTTTATAAAAAATAAATTTAAATATAGGTTAAGATATCATGAAGATTTTGGATTAACATCATTAATAATTGTTAGAGCAAATAGTTTTGTTTCAACTAATGTTTTTGGATATAATTATTTACAAACAGAAGAAAGCTTGACAAGAAGTAGAGATGCTAATAAAGATGTGGCGAGAGCAAAAGATATGTTAAAACATTATGACAATATGTTAATACAAATAGATGGATATAATATAAAAAAAGAAACAAAAGAGATGGTAAAAAAATATTATACTAACTCTGTTATTTTGAAAGTAAATACTTTAATAGGAGAAGAGCGTAAAGAATATATTAAAGAAATAAGAAATAGAAAAATGTATAAAAATATTAAGGCAGATAATATTAAACAATTTATAAAGAGAAATATTTTAAAATTTGATATAAATTTATATTTGAAGTTGAGGTAAAAAATATGCCAAAAGTAAGTATTATTGTTCCTTTTTATAATGTAGAAGGATATATTGAAAAATGTTTAGATACACTAGTTAATCAAACTTTAAAAGATATAGAAATCATATTAGTAAATGATGGATCTAAAGACAATAGTGAATTTATAGTAAAAAAATATTTAGATAAATATAAAGATAAAATTATATACTTGGAAAAAGAAAATGGTGGATTATCTGATGCAAGAAATTTTGGTATACCACATGCTACAGGTGAATATATTGCTTTTTTAGATTCAGATGATTATGTTGAAAAAGATATGTATGAAAAAATGTACAATATAGCTAAAAAAGAAAATAGTGATATGGTACAATGCAATTTTTACTGGGAATATCCAGATTTGAATAAAAAGAAAATTGCAGATATGCCAAAGTATTCTGGAAAAAAAGAAATGTTTGAGAAAACTAGAGTAGAGGCTTGGAATAAATTAATAAAAAGAGATATTTTAGAAGAATCAAAAGTTGAGTTCCCAAAGGGGTTAAGATATGAAGATGTAGAATTCACATATAAATTAGTACCATACATAAATAAAGTATCTTTTATAGAAGAACCTCTAGTTCATTATATTCAAAGAGGAAATTCTATTTCAAATTCACAAAATGAAAGAACAAAAGAGATTTTTGATATACTAGATAATGTTATTAAATATTATAAAGAAAAGAACTTGTATGAAGAATATAAAGAAGTAATAGAGTACATATATGTAAAAACTGTTTTTTGTAGATCATTACTTAGAATGGTAAAAATATCAGATGAAAATGTACAAGCTAAACTATTAGAAAAAACATGGGAAAATGTTAATTCTAAGTTTCCTAATTGGAAAAAGAATGAAATTTTAAAGAAAAGGAAAACAATAAAAGATTTATATCTAAAAAGTATTAATAAATTCACATATAAAATATACTGCACAATATTAAGTTTAATTTAATGGAGAATACAAATGGGGAATATAAATGAAAAAATAAGAAGAATAAGTTTAGAAGATATATTATGTTTTTTTATAATAATATGTCCTATATTAGACATAACAAGTTTTTTATTTAGAAATATATTTAACACAACTATGTCACCTTCAACAATACTAAGACCAATAATTCCTATAGTAGTTATCTTATATTTATTTTTTAAAGAAAATAGAAAATTCAAGTTATATACTTTTTTAATAGGAGTTATATATTTTGTTTATGGAATTATACATTTATATATATTTGAAACACTAAGAACACGGAAGCAGTTATAGCAATCTAATACATGAAACTCAATATTTAATAAACTACTCATTTATGATTTTAAATTTATTTATATATATTTATGTATTCAAAGATAAAGATACAAGAAAATTAAAAAATAGCATTATAATTGCAACAGCTATTTATATATTATCCATATTCATATCAATATTTTCTAATACATCATCAAGTACATATATAGAAGGAATGGGGAAAAAAGGTTGGTTTGAATCAGGAAATAGTATAGGCTCTATCTTAATTTTAACTATGTTTATATATTTAAATGATATTCGTGAAAAAAAATATAGAAAATATATAATACCAATTTTAATATTAGTAGGTATATTTTTAACAATGTTATTAGGAACAAGAGTAGGGCTTTATGGATTTATAATGGTATTGTTTATATACATATTTGTTGAAATCTTTTATACATTAATACATAGAGTTAAAATAAATAAAAAAACTATTGCTATAGGTTTATTTAGTATATGTGCAATTATTTTAGTTATAATTACAGTGGGATCAACTACATTACAAAGAAGGAAGCATTTGGAAAGTATAGAAGGAAATATAGTTGATAAACAGACAAATGAAGAAGCACACATGACAGGTAGTCTTTTAGAAATAAAAGAAAAAATAGATAGTGAAACTTTAGAAGAAGGTTATATGAATGAAAGTCAAAAGAAGAGTATTATAGAGCTATATAATATATGTAATAAGTTAAAAGTAACAAATAATGACCAAAGGTCTCAGCAAATTATATATAATGCTTTACTTGTAAAAAATCAAAAAAATCCTTTAGCAATAATATTTGGAAATGGATACATGAATAATTTTAGAGAACTAGTATTAGAAATGGAAATACCAGCCTTCTTATTCAATTTTGGAATAATTGGTTTTATACTATTTTTTATACCATTTTTATCAATATTTATATATGCACTTTATATAGCTATTAAAAATTTAAAGAATTTAGATAGAGAATATATGATGTTAATAATAGGCTCAGGATTTGTATTTGCAATATCATTTTTTGCTGGATATACATTTTTTAATTCATCAACAATGATGATGATAATAGTTTTAAATACATTATTAATTAATAAGATAGTAAAATTGAAAAAGGAGAACTAGATGAAAAAAATAGTATTTGGAATAACAGGATTGACACTTCGGTGGTGCTGAAAGAGTATTAGTAGATTTAGCAAATAAATTATGTAATAAATATGAAATAACTATTTTTACTATATATGCAAAAGGGGAATTAGAAAAGGAATTAAATAAAGATATAAAGTTAGAAAGTCTTTATAACAAAAGGTATGATAAATTGACTAAATTACAAAAATACACAATTCCTTTAAAAGTTTTACTTGGCAAGAAAGCAATTTATAATAAGTATATAAGAAATAAATATGATACAGAAATTGCTTTTTTAGAAGGTCCAATTACTAGATTATTTAGTGTAAAAAACACCAATACTAAGAAAATAGTATGGATACATAATGATATATCTAAAGTATTTGGCAATAGCATAAAGTCTAAAATTAAAAAGCTTATTGATAAAAAAATATACAACAAATATAATCAATTAGTTTTTGTGAGTAAAGATAACTTAGATAAGTTTGAAAAAGTATATCCTAAAAATAACATGAAGAAAGTAGTTATATATAATTATATAGATAAACAAAAAGTAATAGAAAAAGCAGAAGAAAAACCGGAAATTGAATTTGATGAAAATGATATAAATTTTGTAACTGTTACAAGATTAGTTGAACAAAAAGGAATAGACAGATTAATAGATGTTCATAAAAAATTAATAGACAATAAATTGCATCATAAGTTCTATGTCATAGGAGATGGAGCAGAAAGACTAAAATTAGAAAATATGATTAAAAAAGAAAAACTAGAAGAGACATTTATTTTACTTGGAAAATTGGACAATCCATATCCATATATTAAAAATGCTAACTATTTTTGCTTGCTTTCAAAGTTTGAAGGATATGGAATGGTAATTGAAGAAGCAAAGATATTAAATAAGCCTGTAATAATTACAGATACTGCAGCTAGAGAAGCGGTTAAAGAATATGAAAATTCTATGATATTAGAAAATTCAGAAAAAGGAATTTATGAAGGAATAAAAAGTATTATTGAAAAAGGCTTTAAAGAAAAAGAAATAACAATAAAATATAATAATGAGAGTATTTTGGGACAAGTAGAAAAAATAATATAGAAATGGTGTGAATAAAATGGATAAAATAAAGGTATCAGTACTTACTCCAACATATAATAGAGAAAAATTGATTACTAATTTATACAATAGTCTAGTAAGTAATGCAAATTATGGTCTAGATATAGAATGGTTAATAATGGATGATGGTTCTCAAGATGGTACGAAAACATTAATAGAGAAATTTAAAGAAGAAGATAAAATAGAAATTAAATATTACTATCAAGAAAATCAAGGAAAGATGACAGCTATAAACAAACTTGTAGAACAAGCAACAGGTGATTATATAATTGATTGTGATTCTGATGACTATTTTACTGAAGATGCATTTAAAATAATGAAAGAAGAAATAGAAGCAAACAAGAAAGAAGAAGGAATTTATGGAATTTGCTTTTTAAAATATAATCAAAAAGGCGAAAATATGGGAAGTGAATTTAAGAAAAAGTTTACTACAATGTTTGATTTGTATTTTAAAGAAGGAGAAGAAGGAGAAAAAGCGATACTATTTTATTCTGATATTAGAAAAAAATATAAACATGAGTTAGAACACAAAGAAAAATTTGTTACAGAGGCTAGAATGTATCATAAAATGGATGAAAAATATAAAATGATATGTGTAAATAAACATGTAATGATATGTGAATATCAATCTGAAGGATATACAAAAAATATAATAAAACAATTTAAAGAAAATCCATATGGGTACTATGAATATTTTAAAGAAATATTAGAAAAAGATATGAAAGGTGTTATTTTCAAAAAAAGGTTATATGCAATTAAACATTATATATTATTTACATATTTGACTAAAAATAAAATAAAATTGAATTTAATTAAAGGAAATATGAATAAAGTATTGTGCGTATTACTCTACATTCCAGGCATAATTGAATCAAGAAAAAAATTCGAAAATTAAAGTTTATTTAATGCTTTTTTATTTGACAACACTAATATTTATGGTATAATAACAACGAACAAAATACAAAAGGAGTTTAGATATGAAAGAAAATAACGATGTAGCAATCAAAGTAGATCATGTATATAAAAATTTTAATATATATTATGATAGAGCAAATACTTTAAAAGAAAGAATGCTATTTTGGGCAAGAAATAAAAGAAGAGAAAAAAGAGAAATTTTAAAAGATATAAATTTAGAAATAAAAAAAGGAGAAACAGTAGCATTAATAGGAGTTAATGGTAGTGGAAAATCAACTTTATTAAAGTTAATGACACAAATTATTTTTCCAAATTCAGGTACAATAGAAACTCATGGAAAATTAACATCATTGCTTGAATTAGGAGCTGGATTTCATCCGGATTTTTCAGGTAGAGAAAATATATATTTTAATTCTTCAATATTTGGATTAACAAAAAAAGAAATTGATAAAAGATTAGATCAGATTATAGAATTTTCAGAATTACAAGATTTTATTGATAATCCAGTTAGAACTTATTCTTCAGGAATGTATATGCGTTTAGCATTCTCAGTTGCAATAAATGTTGACGCTGACATATTATTAATAGATGAAATTTTATCAGTAGGAGATCAACATTTCCAAGAAAAGTGTTTTAACAAAATGAGAGAACTTAGAGAGCAAGGAAAGACAATGGTATTTGTTACACATAGTATGGATTCTGTAAGAAATTTATGCGATAGAGCAGTATGGCTATATGACGGAAAAGTTAGAATGGATGGAAATACAGAAGAAGTTGTTAATGAATATCTAAGAGTAACAACTTAAAATGAAAGAAGATAAGAACAAGGAGAAGAAAAAATGAATATATTTCAAAAAATTTATAACTACAGAGAATTATTAAAAACTAATGTAAAAAAAGAAATAAGAGGAAGATATAAAAATTCAATATTAGGCGTAATGTGGTCTTTTTTAAACCCATTATTACAATTAGCTGTTTACTCAATTATATTTGGAGCTTTATTAGCTGGAGGAGATCCAACATATCATATATATATATGTGTTGCGCTAATTCCATGGACATACTTTACAACAGCTATAACACAAGCAGCTTTTACTGTTATAGGGAATGCAGATATAATAAAAAAAGTATATTTTCCAAGAGAAATTCTACCTATTTCAGTAGTAACTAGTGGAGCAGTGAATTTTGTGATTTCCACTATTATAATTCTAGCATTTGTATTAGGATCTGGAATTGGATTATCATGGTATTTATTGTTATATCCATTTATTTTAATAATACAATACATATTATTGTTAGGAATTTCATTTATTGTTTCATCAATAACAGTATATTTCAGAGATTTAGAGCATATTATAGGTGTTATTTTAATGGCTGCATTTTATGGAACACCAATTGTATATAAATTAGAGCAATTGCCTGCAAATCTTCAGGTTATAATGCAATTAAATCCAATGACACATTTAATAAATGCATATAGAGACATTTTCTATTATCATCAAATGCCAAATATGAAAATTCTATTATTATTATTAGGAATATCAATAATATTAACAATAGTAGGATATTTTATCTTTAAAAAATTACAAAAAGGTTTTGCTGAACAATTGTAAAAGAAAAAATAACATGAAATAATAAAAGGAGTTTAATTATAATATGAAAGATATTAAAATATTTGCTTGTAAAACGGCAGAAAATTTTACGCAAGAAATATGTGATTATTTAAAGATTGAACCAGGAAAAATAAATTCAATAAAATTTAAAAATGATAATAATTTTGTACAGTTGTTAGAAACTGTTAGAGAAAAAGATGTATATATTGTACAAACTACATTACCGCCGGTAAATGAAAGAATTATGGAATTATTAATAACTATAGATGCTGCTAAAAGAGCATCAGCAAAAAATATAAATGTAGTGTTGCCATATTTTCCATATTCAAGATCTGATAAAAAAGATCAACCACGTGTTCCAATTACAGCAAAATTAATGGCAGAAATATTAGAAGCAGCAGGAGCTACAAGAGTAATCACATGTGATTTACACAATCCAGCAATACAAGCATATTTTAATGTTAATTGTGATAGATTAACTGCTGAATATTTATTGGAAGAATATTTTAAACAAAAAAATCTAGATAATATGGTAATAGTAGCAACTGATGCAGGAAGTTCTAAGAAGGCATATAAGTATTCAGAATACTTTAAATGTCCAATTGCGTTGGTTGATAAGAGAAGAGAAGGAAATGATGACAAAGCTATTGCAAGTACTATTATAGGTGATGTAAAAGATAAAAATGCAATAATATTTGATGATGAAATTGATACAGCAGGATCTATGATGGAAACAGTAAAAGTACTAAAACAATTTGGAGCTAAAAATATATATGCTGGTTGTACACATCCAGTTTTGTCAGGTCCAGCTATTGAAAGAATTAAAAATTCTGATATAAAAGAATTAGTTGTAACAAATACTATTCCATTAACAGAAGAAAAGAAAATAGATAAGCTAACTGTTTTGTCAATTGCACCATTATTTGCAGAAACAATAAAAAGGATAAATGAACAAAGACCTTTAGGGGAATTATATGAAATGTAATATGAAAAGGAAATAAAATGGAAAAAATAGAAAAAATAATAAAAAAGTTTTTAACTAAAGAAATAATTTTTTATGCAATTTTTGGAGTACTTACTACAATAGTAAATTTGGGATCATTTTATATTTTTACCAATATATTAAAATGGGAAGAAAATATATCTAATATTATAGCAATTACATTAGCTGTTTTGTTTGCATATATAACTAATAAGGATTTAGTTTTTCATTCAGAAGCAGATACAAAAAAGGAAAAAGTTAATGAATTTTTAAAATTTATTGCAGGTAGAGCTTTTACTATGCTTGTGGAATTTGTAGGATGTTTTCTACTATTTATGACACCAATACCACAGATGATCAGTAAATGTTTTGTAACTGTAATAGTTATAATATTAAACTTTTTTATAAGTAAGTTTTTTGCATTCAAGAAAAAGAAAAAATAATGTGGTGTTAATTTATAAAAAAAGAAAGGAAGATAACAATGAAAAAGATATCACTAGTAATACCAATGTACTATGAAGAAAAAGTTGCTAATAAATGTTATGAAAAAGTAAGTAATGTCTTAAAAAGTTTAGAAGATAAATATGACCATGAAATTATATTTGTAAATGATGGAAGTAAAGATAAGACATTAGATATATTAGAAGAAATAGCAAAAAAAGATACAAAAGTAAAAATAATCTCATTTTCAAGAAATTTTGGACATCAAGCAGCTGTTACAGCAGGATTGAAAGAAGTAACTGGTGATGCAATAGTTATTATAGATGCTGATTTACAAGACCCACCAGAACTAATACCAGAAATGTTAGAGTTATGGGAGCAAGGAAATGAAGTAATATATGGAAAAAGAAAAACAAGAAAAGGAGAATCAGCCTTTAAGTTATTAACAGCTAAGATGTTCTATAAAACATTAAATGCTTTATCAGATGTAGAAATACCTAAAGATACAGGAGATTTCAGACTAGTTGATAGAAAAGTAGTTGATGTAGTAAATAATCTTCCAGAACATAATAAATTTCTAAGAGGTTTATTTAGTTGGGTTGGATTTAAACAAAAAGCATATGAATATGAAAGACAAGAAAGATTTGCTGGTGAAACAAAATATCCATTAAAGAAAATGCTAAAATTAGCATCTGATGGAATATTTAGTTTTTCTAATAAACCAATAAAGATGGTTGGAGCACTAGGAATAATTTCAATAATAATATCAGTAATAATTTTAATTTATGCATTAATATCATATATTTTTAAATTAAATGAATTATCTGCAGGATGGACATCTTTAATGGTTGCAATAACATTTTTTGCTGGAGTACAATTATTATCATTGTGGGTTATTTCAGAATATATAGGAAGAATATATGATGAAGCAAAAGGAAGACCTCAGTACATAGTTGATAAAAAAATAAATATAGAGAATAAAGATAATTAATTAAAAAGATAATAAAAATTTTAAGAAAAAATGAAGAAAAAATATCTTCATTTTTTTATATTTTAAAACACAAAAATCCATTGACAAAGTTCGACACATGTAGTAAAGTAGAAATGTAAAATTTTGTGGTTCCGTGATAGCTTTGATTAAAGCAAGGAGGAAAGAAGATGACTAAAAATACTTGTGACAGCGAAATTTTAGTTACTATTTCTCATGAACGGGAGATAGAAATTGATGAGGAATTACAAATTAATTTGAGATTACCAAATAACTTAGGAAATGTTCAAGAATTACTGGCAGTTTTCAATAGACAAAACGAAAATCCATGTATAATAAAAGGAATGAATAAAACGAAAGAAGAAAATGATTTCATTGAATATGAGACAAAGGTTAGTTTTTTACCTTTTAATAGATATGAAAATTATTTCTTCTTTTTTCGGTTAAAAATTGATGGGCAAGAAAAATGTATCAAAATAAGTCGACAAACGGGAAAACCTTTTATTACGAATGGAGAATCGCCATATTGGAGAATACTTGTTATTCAAGAAAACTTTTCAGTACCTGAATGGTCGAAAAATGCAGTATTTTATCAAATATTTGTAGACAGATTTTATAAAAGTCCAAATGTAAAATGTGCTAATATTAAAGGAAGAAATTATCGGAATTGGGGAGAAATGCCTGATTGGTATAGAAATCAATTTGGTGACTTTCACAATAATGATTTTTTCTGTGGAAATATAAAAGGAATTGAAGAAAAACTAGATTATTTAAAAAAACTAGGAGTAGATGTTATATATATTTCTCCTATAAATTTTAGCAAATTTAGATATGAAAGATATGCAGCAACTGATCATATGCAAATTGATCCAGATGTTGGTACTTTCGATGACTTAGATAGTCTACACAAAAAAGCAAATGCAATGGGAATGCATATTATTTTAGATATTGCGTTTAATCATTGCAATAGTGATAACCCTATTTTCCAAGATGCAATAAGTAATAAAAATTCACGATATAGGAATTGGTTCTTCATAGATGAGTGGGAAAATTATGAATATTGGTATGGAGTATTTAAAGATATGCCAGTATTTAACCAATTTTGCAAAGAGTATCAAAAGTACGTTTATGGAGAAAATGGCGTAATTGAAAAATACTCAAAATATGTTGATGGATTTAGATTAGATTTAGCGGAAAGCTTACAACCTTTTTTCTTAGAAGGTATTAGAACAAGGGCTAGAAAGTGTGGAAGTTTACTTGTTCTAGGTGAGGCTTGGGAAAAAGTTAAATGTGAAATCTTAGGAAAAGGACTAGACTGTATCACTAATTATCCATATGCAAATGCAGTATTAAAATATATTGCTTATGGAGAAGCAGAGTATTTAAAATGGGAAACTTTAAATATTATTGAAAGTTATCCTCAAAATACATTAGATACTATGCTAAACGCTTTAGATACACATGATACTGTAAGAGCTTTGACACTTTTAAGCATGAAATGTGTTAGAAGTGGATATGATAGAATTTGGGAAATAGACAAGGACCCATCTATATGGCATATTCAGACTAACGAAGGAAGAGATTTTTTAACAGATGAATTTAGAAAATTTGAATATGAAAATGATAAGTTATCATATGAGGAATATAGATTAGCTGTTAAGAGATTAAAAATTGCTTTCATGCTTATGGGAACAATGCCTGGAAATTTATGCATATATTATGGAACTGAAAAAGGAATGTATGGCTTTAAAGATCCATTTAACAGGAAATGTATGGACTGGGAAAATGGAGATGAAGAGTTAGAAGAATTTTTCAGTAGATATTTGCATTTCTGGAAAAAGTTTGAAGGTTCAAAGGTTGATATCAAATTTTTATATTATGATAGTAATGTTATTATTGTAGAAGCTACAAATGCTTCAAATTCTATGATTACTATAGTAAATAGAGGATATGAAGCTTATGAAATTAAGCTTCCAGAAAAATATTTGAAATCAACTAAAAAAGCAGTTTTTGTAGAAAATGGAACTGAAAAAATTTTACAAAACCTTGGAGCAATCTCAATTATTTTGTAACAAATTTTAAGAGAAACTAGCTATATAGTTTCTCTTTTCTTGTAAATTTGAATAAAATATAGTATAATATCAAATGTATAAAGGAGAAGGAAGAGTATGAGAAAAAAAAGAGTATTAACAGGTGATAGACCAACAGGAAAGTTACATATAGGACATTATTTTGGTTCAATAAGAAAAAGAGTAGAAATGCAAAACTCTGGTGAATATGATATGTATATATTAATAGCAGATGTTCAAGCTCTAACAGATAATTTTAATAATCCAGAAAAAGTAAGAAAAAATGTAAGAGAATTGGCTATGGATTATTTAGCATGTGGTATTGATCCAGAAAAGACAACAATATATATACAATCAATGATACCAGAAACTGCAGAACTTACTATATATTATTCAAATTTAGTTACAATAGCTAGATTACAAAGAAATCCAACAGTGAAAACAGAGATTGCTCAAAAGAAAGAGTTGTTTGGAGAAAGTGTTACATATGGATTTTTAGGATATCCAGTAAGCCAAGCAGCAGATATTACAACATTTGAAGGTGAACTAGTTCCAGCTGGTGAAGATCAAGAACCATTAGTAGAACAGGCAAGAGAGATTGTAAGAAAATTTAATAGTATATATGGAGATGTTTTAAAAGAACCACAAATAGTTTTGTCTAATGAAAAGAGAATAAAAGGTTTAGATGGAAACGAAAAAATGGGAAAATCACTTGGAAATGCTATATATTTATCAGACAGTGAAGAAGAAATTACAAGAAAAGTTATGAGTGCAGTAACTGATCCTAATAGAATAAAAAAAGATGATTTAGGAAATCCAGATATTTGCATGGTTTATTATTATCATAAACTATTTTCAACAAAAGAAGAAATTGACTCAGTTTGTAAAGAATGCAAAGCTGGAAAAAGAGGATGTGTTGCATGTAAAAAGCAACTAGCTAAAAATATTATAGAATATTTAAGACCTATAAGAGAGAAAAGAGCATATTACGAAGCACACCCAGAAATAGTTGATAAAATATTAAAAGAAGGAACTAAAAAAGCAAGAAATACAGCACAAGAAACTATGAAGAAAGTAAAAGAAGCAATGAAATTAAATTACTTTGAAGATTAGTTTTATTTCATAAGTTTGGAGGTTAAATTAAGTGTTTACAGATTATACAAAAATAATAATTAAATCAGGAGATGGAGGAAATGGTGCAGCTACTTTCCGTCGTGAAAAATATGTTGCAGCAGGTGGACCTGATGGAGGAGACGGGGGAAATGGTGGAAACATATATTTCCAAGTCGATAAAGATAAAAATACTTTAATAGATTTTAGATATAATAAAAAGTTTAAAGCTAAAAATGGAGAGAATGGAAGCGGTAGTCACTGTAATGGAAAATATGGTGAAGATTTATATATAAAAGTACCAATAGGAACTGTTGTAAAAGATGTAGAAACAGGAAAAGTAATTGCAGACTTATCAGAGCCAGGACAAACAGAGCTTATCTTAAAAGGTGGAAGAGGCGGAAGAGGTAATTCACATTTTGCAACTTCAACAAGACAAGCTCCAAGATTTTCAGAAGATGGAGAAAAAGGTGAAGAAAAAGAAATAATATTAGAATTAAAATTACTTGCAGATGTTGGACTTTTAGGATTTCCTAATGTTGGAAAATCAACATTTTTATCAATAGTAACAGATGCAAAGCCTAAGATTGCAAATTATCATTTTACAACATTGGAACCAAATTTAGGAGTTGTAAAGACTAAAGATGGTTCTGGATTTGTAATAGCAGATATTCCAGGAATAATCGAAGGTGCAAGTGAAGGTGTTGGACTTGGTATACAATTTTTAAGACATGTTGAGAGAACAAGACTATTATTACATTTCTTAGATGTATCAGGTCAAGAAGGCAGAGATCCAGTTGAAGATTTTTATGCTATAAATAAAGAATTAGAAAAATATAGTGAAAAATTATCAAAACGTAAACAAATAATAGTAGCAAATAAGATGGATGCAATGCAAGATGAAGAATTAATAAAAAAAGTAGAAGAACTTGCAAAAAAAGAAGGATTAGAATTATATAAAATATCTGCTGCAACAAAAATGGGAGTAGAAGAATTAATAGACCATGTAAATGAAGTATTAAAAACATTGCCAAAAGAAGATTTAATAGAAGTAGAAGATAAAATGGTATATACATTAGAAGATAAAAAAGATAGCTGGGAAATAAAAATAGAAAATGGTGTATTTAAAGTAACAGGAAAAGCTATTGAAAGATTGATGGGCAGAATAAATATAGAAGATAATGAATCAATGTACTATTTACAAAAAAATCTAAAAAATATGGGTGTAGAAGACAAATTAAAAGAAATGGGAGTAAAAGAAGGAGACACTGTAATATTAGATGATTGGGAACTAGAATGGTATGAATAAATAGAAGGAGAAAAATTTTATGAGTGGTGAAAAAAGAAAAGATTATTTATCTTGGGATGAATATTTTATGGCTATAGCAAAACTATCTAGCAAAAGAAGTAAAGATCCATCAACACAAGTAGGTGCATGTATTGTAAGTAGTGATAATAGAATCCTATCAATAGGATATAATGGAGCTCCAAATGGATTTAATGATGATGATTTTCCATGGAATAGAGATGGAGAAAATTTGGATACTAAATATCCGTATGTATGTCATGCTGAAATGAATGCAATTTTAAATTATAGGGGAAGTAAAAAAGATTTAGAAGATGCAAAAATATATGTAGATTTATTTCCTTGTAATGAATGTGCTAAAATTATAATACAATCTGGAATAAAAGAAGTGGTATATTTATCTGATAAATATGCTAATTCGGAAAATAATATAGCTTCTAGAAAATTATTTGATAAATGTAAAGTTAAATATCATAAATTAGAGATTGAAAATAATAAAGAAATAAAGATAGAATTATAAAAATATTTACAGTAAACAAATAACCTCATTTATTAATAAATGAGGTTATACTTTTTATTTAATTATTTATACTTTTCTTCATAATTAGGCCATCTTTATCGTTATAATAATTTTTTCTAATAGAAATAGTTTCAAATCCTAGAGATGTATAAAGTTTTATAGCGAATAAATTGTTTTCATTTACTTCTAACATTATAGAAGTGATTTTTTTTGTTTCTGCTATTGAAATTAGATGTTCTAATAATAATTTTCCAATACCTTGATTTCTAAAAGATTTTTTCACTACAATATTCATTATATCAGCTTGATCTAGTATTATTTTAATTCCAGCAAATCCAACTATTTCATTTTCTATTTTGGCAACAATATAGTAAGATGTAGGAGAGTTTAAATCTTCAAACAAAGTTTGAGAATCCCAATAATCATCAAACTCTGTTCCTAAAATATCTTTAATATTATTAAAATCATCTATAGTCATTTGTTCAAAATCAATAGACATAATAATTAAATCCTTTCACTATTTTTTTGCTTTTCTTCTAATTGTCTTTGTGCTTGAGGTTTCTTTAGATATAAAGGTAAAATTTCAGAAGAAACATTACCTGAATCTAAAATATCTAAACCTGCTAGAGCTAGACAATATGAATTTAAATTATTTTTATTATCACTAAATATCTTAGCATCTGAAAATTGTTCAACAATTTTTTCTTTATGTAAGGTAGAGCCATCACCAATGAAATAAAGTTTTTCAGAACTTTCTAAAGAATCTTCTTTATAACTTTTTAAAATAGATAATGCAGAATCTATATCTTCAGCTTGTGGCTCTATTAAAGTTTCTAAATGATTATCTTTCTTTTGAAATAATGCAAAATAGCAATTATCATTTTTGCAATCAAGTATACTTGCAACACAGTCATTTTCTAATAATTCATCTAAAACATTATATGAAATACCTAATAATGAATTAACAGGAACTACATCAATATCTAAGCTATCTTTAAAAGCTTTAGTAGTTGCAACTCCAATTCTAATTCCAGTAAAAGAACCGTGGACCGATATCACAAACTATTAAATTAATATCATTTATTGTAAGATTTGCTTTTTTAAAAGCTGAATCAATCATAGGCATTAAATTTTCAGAATGAGTTCTTCCGTGTAGAAGTATCTAAATTACATATAAGTTTTCTATTTTCTAAAATTGATACTCCACAAACATCACTGGCAGTATCAATACTTAAAATTTTCATATAAATTACCTCCATATACTAATATTAAAATATATTAATTTTCTATTATATCATCAAAAATATTTGTAAGAGAATCAGGAACATTAATATTCAAGATTCTTATTTCATCATTTTGTTCATCTTTTGAAAAACATATATGAATAAACTCTTTAGGTAGAGCATCTAATATTAGTTCACCCCATTCAATTAAACAAATACCTTTTTCAAAATATTCTTCTCCACCAATTTCATAAAATTCAGAAGAATCTTCTAAACGATAAACATCAAAATGATAGATATTTATATCATCTTTTGTGTATTCATTAACAATTGTGAATGTAGGACTAGAAATTTCATTTTCTAGATTATAATTACTTAAGAAACCTTCTACAAATTTAGTTTTACCAGAACCTAATTCACCAGTAAGGACTATAACTTCATTTTGATTATTTAATTTATTAGCTAATTTTTTTGCAAAAATTTTTGTATCATTTTCATTTTTTGAAATAAATTTATATTGTTTCATAGAATCCTCCTATAACATAGGAATATTATAATATAAAATTTAAAAAAATTCAATCAAAAGGGTTGATAAAAAAACAGTATTGTAATATAATCGTAATATATTTGTAACAAACCAGAAACAAAAATGGGAAGGAAAGATAATTATGTTTAAATTAGGCTTAGGGCAAGATATAGGAATAGATTTGGGAACAGCTACAGTTATTGCATATGTCAAAGGTAAAGGAATAGTTTTAAGAGAACCTTCTGTAGTTGCTGTAGATAGTAATACAGGAGAAGTTTTAGCTGTTGGACAAGAAGCTAGAAGAATGCTAGGAAGAACACCTGGAAATATTGTTGCCACTAGACCTTTAAGAGAAGGTGTAATATCAGATTACACAGTAACAGAAAAAATGTTAAAATACTTTATAAATAAAGTATGTGGTAAATTTATATTTGCACCTAGAATAATGATATGTATACCATCACAAGTTACAGAAGTTGAGAAAAAAGCAGTAATAGATGCAGCGTCTCAAGCTGGAGCAAGAAAAGTATATTTAATAGAAGAACCAATAGCTGCTGCTATTGGAGCAGGAATAGACATATCAAAACCATGTGGTAATATGGTTGTAGATATAGGAGGAGGAACTACAGATATAGCTGTAATTTCTCTAGGAGGTTCAGTTGTAAACACATCATTAAAAGTAGCAGGAGACAAATTTGACGAATATATTGTTAAATATATAAAGAAAAAACATAATGTAATGATAGGAGAAAGAACAGCTGAAGATTTAAAAGTAAATATTGGATGTGTATATCCAAAAATACAAGATACTGAAATGGATGTAAGAGGAAGAGATCTAGTATCAGGATTACCAAAAACATTAACAATACATTCAAGTGAAATGTTAGAAGCTTTAATAGAACCAGCAATGATGATTGTGGATGCTGTTCACTCAGTATTAGAAAGAACACCACCAGAACTTGCAGCAGATATAAGTGACAAGGGAATATATATGACAGGTGGAGGGTGCTTAATAGATGGATTAGATAAATTATTACAAGAAAAAACAGGTATAAATGTAATGATAGCTCAAGATACTGTATCATGTGTAGCATTAGGAACAGGAAAAGCATTAGATAATTTAGATGCATTAGAAGGAAAAACAACAAGAAGATAAAAATATAAATATATGTCGCTATATGATAAAATTTATAGCGACATTAATTTTGTAAGAGATACTAAGATATAATCTAGGGGAAGGAAAAAGATATGGAAAAAATAAAAGAAATAAAAAAAGTAGCATTTATAACACTTCGGTTGCAAAGTAAATCAATATGAAACAAATGCAATGATACAAAAATTTATAGAAAAAGGATATGAAATAGTAAATCATACTGAAAAAGCAGACATATACATTGTAAATACTTGTACAGTAACAAATATGTCAGATAGAAAATCAAGACAAATGTTAAGAAAGCAAAAACAAATAAATCCATATTCAATAGTAGTGGCATGTGGATGTTATGTACAAGTTGCAAAAGATGAACTAGAAAAAATAGAAGAAATAGACTTAGTATTAGGAAATGTGGAAAAGAAAGATATTGTAGAAATAGTGGAGAAATATATAAAAGAAAATAAAGAAAAAGTAGAAGTTGCAGATATAAATGAAAAACAAGAGTTTTCAGAATTTGGAGAAGTAATATATTCTGAAAAAACAAGAGCAGTTATAAAAATACAAGATGGATGTGATAGATTTTGTTCATATTGCATAATACCATATGCACGAGGAAGAGTAAGAAGTAGAAAGCCAGAAAATATAATTTCAGAGATAAAGAAAATAGCAAAAGAAAATATAAAAGAAGTAGTAATAACTGGAATTCATATAGCATCATATGGAAAAGATTTTGAAGAAAAATATGGTTTAATAGATTTACTTGAAGAAATAAATAAAGTAGAGGGAATAGAGAGAATAAGATTAGGTTCGTTAGAACCGTTAATAATAACAGAAGAATTTATGAAAAGACTAGTAAAACTAGAAAAAATATGTCACCACTTTCATTTATCACTTCAAAGTGGATGTGATGAAACTTTAAAAAGAATGAATAGAAGATATACGATGAAACAATTTGAAGAGATAGTAAATTTACTAAGAAGGTCATATCAAGATGTAATGCTAACAACAGATATAATAGTTGGATTCCCACAAGAAACAGAAGAAGAATTTAATATAACATATAAAGAATTAGAAAAAATAAAATTCTATAAAATGCATGTATTTAAATATTCACAAAGAAAAGGAACTAGAGCTGCAAAAATGCAAGGTCAAGTGGATGGAAAGATAAAAGAAGAAAGAAGCAGAAAATTAATAGAACTATCTAATAAAAATGAGAAAGAATATAATGAAAAATATGCAGGTAAAAAAGTAGAAATACTTTTTGAAGAAGAGAAGAAAGGGATATATAAGGGGCATACTAAAAATTATATATTAGGATACTTAAAAATAAATAAAGATGGAAAAAAAGATAATGAAGAAGAATTGAAAAATAAATTAGATAATAAAATATTAGAAGTTACATGTATAAAAGCTGAAGAAGATCATATTTTAGTAGAAATATAATTATATAAGTAAAATGCTGATATATAACAATGGATAAAGATGTAAGAAAAGTAAAGACGTAACAAAAATGTAATATTTATGTAATGAATATTTAATATAAAAATCAAGAGAAAACCTTGAATAAAACAAAAAAATATAGTATAAACTCAAATTTGACAGTTAAACGCTCAAAGTATTGATGCAAAATACTTTGAGCGTTT
>CAMFER010000026.1 GCA_945949485.1 uncultured Clostridium sp.
ATAATATATTAATGCTTTTAATAACATTTCTGCCATATCATCCCAATATGGATCTGATTTTCCACTCTCTGATTGTTGACCCTTAACTATTGTATTTGCTATAACGTCTACATCTAATTCTGAAGAAATATGCATTAATGGATTGTATCCATCACTATATTGTGGTCTAACTAAGTTTAATACTTTTATTTCATATCCATTTTGTTTTAAATATCCTGCTGTTCTATCATATAGTTCTCCTTTAGGATCTGTAAATACATATGATCCCAAACATTGATATGCATTTGGAATTGAATATGATGCTGATTTACCAGATCCTGATCCGTCCAACTACTAATACGTTTACATTTCCTCTTTTATCAACTGGTAAATAGTTATCTTCAGCAAGTATTATTCCCTTGTTTTTACTTAATATTTGGTATTGTTCTCCTCTTTGACTCCAATCACTTGATCCATGTTCTATATCTGTAAATTCATTTTTTGGTGCTGTTCTTACAAATCCAATAAAAAAGAATAAAGCATAAAATATTGTAACTGCTAAAAGAGTTGAAAAATAGTTACCTACAGCTCCTTCAGTGAAAACAGCTCCAAATGTTCCTAACGGATCAGTTATTGAGCTTCCAAAGGTTTTTACTAAAACCTCTGCATTCATTTCTCCACTTACTGTTGCCATATGATAACTATACGCAATTGGCGAAACCAATACTACAGCTATAAATACCCATAGTATTGCAAATATTATAAAATTCTTTCTATTTCTTCTTAATGCTCCTTCTAGTTTGTAGTTCATTTAATAATCACCTACTCTTTTGTAATTTCTTCATTTTCTTTTTGTCTATTTCCACCATTGTATGCTTTTATTGAAACCCCTTTTTCAATTTCTGTACTCAAAATACTATTTCTTTGAGTAGAACTTGAAATTAATAATTTAGGCTTTTTATCTTTTTTTTCTTTTTCATTATCAAATATTTGTTGCATATCTACAACATTAACTGAAAATTTGTCATCCTTTCCTGCAGGTTTCATTTTGTTCTTAAGATTTGTCATTAAACTCTCCTCCTAATTATCTTCTCTTATTTCAAATGCGAAATAAGATTTATAAGGTTTTAACTCACATTTTCCCTTTACAGTATTTGTTTTTTCATCAAAATAAAGTCTAGGTTTAATTTCTTCTGTTGTTTCTGGGTCGATAATTGAAATTGGTCTCTTCAAATTTGGTGTATATTCGAATTCTTTATATTCTGTTTTTTCCTCTGAATAAAGTGTATTAAATTTAAATGGTGTTGGCTTTTTAGTTATTTTCACTTCGTCTCCCAACAAAATACCTGTATTAATTACTACTTTCTCTGAGCCAAAAGATAGAATAACTAATTGATTTCCGTTTTTTTGCGGATTTTCTACATAAAAAGTTTTCTTGCTCAAATCTCCTACTAATTCTTCTGTACTATCTAATCTTTCAACTGTATATTTTGGATATTCTTTCAAGAATTCTTTTTCTGTTTTATTAACTTGATATATAACAGTTTTTACTCCTTTTGGATCTGTTATACTAAAATGTTTTCCTTCTATCCTTTCCATTTTTACACCTCATTTCTATGTTTAATCCATAGTTTGTCTTTTGTAACATCACTATATTAAATTATAGCGAATTTAAGCCTTTTTGTCAACTTTGATTTTATGTTTACTTTTATTTTTTCTCATTTCTAGGATTAAATTTTGATATTTCACTTAGCTTGCTAAATAATTTCATTTCAGTTTCTGACAATTTTTTAGGAACATTTATCTTTACTTCTCCTATTAAATCTCCTCTTGTTCCTTTTCCTGTCTTGTAACCTTTTCCTTGTATTCGTATCTTTTCACCACTTTGAATACCTTGTGGAATATATACTTTAACTTCTTCATCAATAGAATCCATGTTAACTCTTGCTCCCAATGCCGCTTCCCATGGTGTTATTACTAAATCTGTATATATATCATTTCCTCTTAATCTAAATTTTGAACTATCTTCAATATTTATTTTAATAAATAAATCTCCATTTTTTCCACCATTTTTTCCTGGTTTACCTTGTCCAATTAATCTAATCTTTTCTTCATTTCTTATTCCTTCTGGTATTGCTACTGTGTATGTTTTTACTTTTCCATCTATATTTCTTAAAGATATTTTCTTTTCTAAACCATAAAAAGCCTCGTCAATACTAGCATTTATTTCTGTTTCTATATTTTCACCCTTTACTTGTGGTTTTCTCTTTATAGTTCTAGTATTTTCCTTTTCAACTGGAACTTTACCTAATAACATATTTAAAAGTGCTCCTTTTTCTTCTTTTCCTGAAAATGCTTTTTTGCCTTTTGCAAACTTTGAATTCCATACTCTGTCATATTTTCTCTTTGATGCTGGTACTGATAGCACTCTATATGCTTCATTTATATCTTTTATTCTTTCTTCTGATAACTCATTTCCAACGTTTAAATCTGGATGATATTTTTTTGCTGCTTTTCTATATGCATCTTTTATTTCATCAATTGAAACTTTGCTAGTTTCTAATTCTAATATTTTATAGTAATTTTTAAACACCATTTTCGACATCCTCCCCTAAAATCAGGTATACATATTATATCATAAATAGAAAAAAAATCCATAGTTTTTATGGACTTTTTTAACTCTTCTTTTATTTTTTAGCAAGTTCTATTAATCTATCTAATAACTCACTATATTTTAATCCTTTTTCTTCAAAAAGTTTAGGATACATACTAATATTTGTAAATCCTGGTAGAGTATTTATTTCATTTATATATATTTTTTCTGTTCCTTTTTCTACAAAAAAATCTACTCTTGATAATCCCTTTCCATCTATAGCCTTAAATGCTTTTATTGCTGCTTTTCTTACTTCTTCAGCTTTTTCTTCACTAATTTCGGCAGGTATTTTTGTTTTGGATTCTTGGTTTTTATATTTTGCATTATATGTGTAAAACTCTTCTGCTGATTTTATTTCTCCCACTCCTGAAGCTACAACCTCTTCATTTCCTAGCACTGCACATTCTATTTCTTTTCCATCTATTCCTTGTTCTATTAATATTTTATTATCAAATAAACCTGCATGTTCTATAGCTTCTTTTAATTCTCCTATATTTTTTGCTTTATTTATTCCTACACTTGATCCAGAATTTGATGGTTTAACGAACATTGGATATTTTAGATTGTTTGCAATTTTTTCACATATTTCATTTAATTCTAATATTTCTTCATCAAAATTTTTATGTACATAAATATATTTATCTTCATGCTTTTTAATATATTCATATGGTGTTTGATTTAATCCGAGCTTTTTCAAATATTATTTTAGAATATACCTTATCCATCCCAACACTTGAAGATAATACTCCGCATCCTACAAATCTCTTGTTTAATAGCTTAAATAACCCTTGTATAGTTCCATCTTCACCATATAACCCATGTAATACTGGAAATATAACTTCCATCTTTTCTAAATATTCAAAAACATTTTTAATTTCTTCTTTAGAATTATCAATTTCTTCAATGTTTAATACCTTATACCATTTTCCTCCTTCACTAATAAATATAGGGTATATCTCATATTTCTTTTCATCTAAATTGTGTAACACTGATTTTGCTGAACTAACAGAAACTTTATTTTCTGTTGACATTCCGCCAAAAACAACTCCTAATTTTACTTTTTGCATATTATCACCTCATAATTTTTTAGCAATTTTAATGTAATTACATTAAAATATTTTTTGCTTTTTCTGCCAATTCATAAAATTTGGTTGCATTTGATGCTTTAAATAATATTACATCTCCTGGTTTTGAAATTTGTTTTAACAATTTTAATATATCTTCCTTATTTTCAAAATAATATAAATTTTCTTCTTTAAATCCTGATTTTTTTGCTCCTTCTACTGTATGTTTTGCATATTCTCCGGCTACATATCAAAATATCTACTTTATCATTATATGCTTCTACCCCTACTTTTTCGTGCAAATCCTTTGTAAATTCTCCTAATTCATACATATCTCCTAAAACTGCTATTTTTCTATTTTCTTTAAATTCACCTAGACTTTTCAAAGTAGCTTGCATTGCTTCAAAACTTGCATTATATGCTCCATTTATTATTTTAATTCCATTTTCCAAATTATATATATCCATTCTGTTTTTTGTTAATTCAAATTCTTCTATTCCCTCTACTATTTCTTTGTTTTCTATATTCAATGTTTCACCAGCTAGTATTGCACATAAACTATTTAGAATAAAATGTTCTCCTCCAACTGGTACTTCTATATTTTCTTTTATTCCTCTAATCCCACAATCAAAAAAGCTTTTTTCTGATTCTAATTTTATATTATTAGCATTTAAATCACTTTCTTCTTTAATGCCGTATGTTTTTATATTATATTTTTCTTTGTTTTCTTCATACCATTTATGTAATAAGTCATTGTCATTGTTTATTATAATTGTAGGATTAGTAGCTCCCTCTAAGATTTCTAATTTTGCTTTTAATATATTTTCTCTAGAACCTAAATTTCCTATATGTGATGTACCTATATTTGTTATTATGCATACTGTTGGTTTTGCAATCCTTGATAATAGGCTTATTTCATTAAAATGATTCATTCCCATTTCTAAAACCATTACTTCTTCATCTTGTAATCTTAGTATTGTAAATGGTAATCCAATATTATTGTTATTATTACTTATTGTTTTCAATGTTTTATATTTTTTTGAAATCACATTAGCCACAATATCTTTTGTACTTGTTTTTCCTACGCTTCCTGTTATAGCTACAACTGGTATATCATATAAATCTCTTTTATAACTTGCAATTTTATATAATGATTCTAATGTATCTTCTACTTTTATTATATTTTTATTTTTCCATTTTTCTTTGTTTTCATTTGTAAAATCCACATTTTGTACAATAACTGTGGAAGCACCTTTTTCTAATGCTGTTTCCCAAAAAATATTTCCATCAAATCTTTCCCCTTTTATTCCAATATATACATCATTTTCTTTTATTGTTCTTGTATCTTTTGAATAGTTATTACATTCAAATTCTAAATCTCCTACTATTAATTCTCCATTTGTTACTTTTAAAATATCTTCTATTTTTAAATTTTTCATTATTATTTTCCTTCCATAAATGATATCCTTTAATTTCTAGTAAATTATATGCCTAAATATGAAATTTTGCAACAAAAGAAAAGAGAAAGATAAAAAACTTTCTCTTTTACAATAATATTTTTAATTAAACATTTCTATTGGCAATTTCTATTGCTTTTTTAACTATATTTCCGCAATCCCTAGATGATACATTTTGCCAACTTCCCCCATCTTGTTTTACTTGCTCATAAACTCCAAGTTCTTTAGCAATTTCTTCTTTTAATTTACTTGAAATAATCTTACTGTTTCTACTCATAAAATCCTCCTTACAAATCTTTTTTACAAAGATTTTTTAGTTTTATAAAACTAAAAGCTTTATACTAATATTATTAACAAATCTTAATATTTTATTTTGACATTTTTTTATAAAAAGATATATTTTTTTACAAAATATGATATAATTATTTAAATAGTTATCTACAAAAGGAGTACTTATGAATAAGAATTCATTAAAAGAAAAAGAAGAACAATTAAATACAGAAAAAACAATTAAGACACAAATTTTAAATAATGTTGATTCTAAGGAAAAAGAAACTTTAAATTCTGAAATATCTAAATTAGATGAAAATATTGATAATACAAATGCCAATACTGATTCTAACATTGTTGTTGAAGATAAAAAATTGGATAAAAATATTGATGATATTAATCAAATCATAGATTCTGATGTTGTTCAAAATAATTTTGAACCGGTAGTTCCAAATGGTGCAAAAGATAAAAAATCTGTAGCAATTTTAATATTGATTTTATTTATTGTTATAATTATTTTTAGCTTTTTTGCATTTACAATTTACAACATCTTTAATAGCAATATTATAAATGGTGTTTCGGTTAAAGGAATTGACTTTTCTAACACAAGTCCTTCTGATGCTAAATATCAGTTAGAAAATTATTTAAAAAATGCTTTACCTCAAGAAATAAAGTTAAAACATGGCGATTTCGAAGCTTCTATTTCTTTAGAACAAATTGGCGTAAATTTTAATGTAAAAGAGGCAATAAACGATGCATATTCAATTGGTAGGTCTGGTAATTTTTTAGAAAATAATCTTAATGTAATTTCAGCATTGTTTAAAAAAATAAATATTGAACCAAATGTAGAACTTGATGAAGAGCAATTAACTAAAAACTTACAAGATATTTCAACCCAAATTCCAGATGCAGTAAAACAAAGTAGTTATTATATAGAGGGAAATAATTTAATCATCACAGCAGGAACAGAAGGAAACGTTGTTGATGTTGATGCAACAATGACTTCTATAAAAGAATCTATTTCAAATCTTTCTTGTAAAGATAATGCTATTGAAATTACTGTAAAAACACAAACTCCTGATCCTATAGATATAGAGAAAATACATAATGAAATATATAAAGAACCTGTAAATGCTTATTATACTCAAAATCCTTTTACAGTATATCCTTCTGAAAACGGATTAGATTTTAATATTTCTTTAGATGAAGCTAAAAATATTATCAATAGTGAACAAAAATCTGAATATATAATTCCTATAAAAACACTTTATCCTAGTGTAACAACTAATATGATAGGTACTGAGGCTTTTCCAGACTTATTATCTACTTTCTCTACCAATTATTCTGTTAGAGATAAAGATAGAACTACTAATTTAACTTTAGCTGCAAATAAGATTAATGGAACTGTTTTAATGCCAGGAGAAACTTTCTCATATAATACAGTTGTAGGTGCAAGAACAATTGCAGCTGGGTATAAAGAAGCTCCAATATACTTAAGCGGGCAAGTTGTTGATGGCCTAGGTGGAGGAATTTGCCAAATAACTTCTACATTATATAATGCTGTAGTTTATGCAAATCTAGAAATTGTAGAAAGAACTAATCACCAATTTGTACCTTCATATGTAACAGCAAGTAGAGATGCAACTGTTGTGTATGGTTCTATTGATTTTAAATTTAAGAACAATAGAAATTATCCAATTAAAATAACATGTTCTGTTTCTGGTGGAGTTGCAAACTTTAAGATTTTCGGATTAAAACAAGATGATGATTGTGAAGTTCAAATATCTTCATATGAAACAGGAAGAACATCTACTGCCATATATTCTGAAGCATATAAAATATTGAAAAGAGATGGAAAAGAAGTAGGTAGAGAACTACTATCAAAAGATACATATAAAAGACATTAAAAGGCTAATATTAGCCTTTTAATGTCTTACATTGTAAGAGTTCCATTTGGAGTGTCTTGTATTATTAATATATCCTCTTCTCTTCCATTTTCAGCATTTATATACACTAAGAATTCTCTATCATCAACTTTCCCTTTAAATTCATAGCAAAGTATCTCTGTTTTCCATTCTGTTGGAATTATTGCCATAGATTCACTTTCTATTGTTAAATTCTTATTTATAGTTTTTTTAGCTTCCTCTTTTGAAATCTTAACATTACTTATATCCCTTGTAGTATGGTTATTTAAATATCCTGTAGTTTCAATTCCTAAAACTTCTCCATTATCTAAAGCTACTTTTACTTTTATTAAATCTGAATACACTGTAACATTTTCTTGTACATAAGCATAATTTATTGTAACTATTCCATCTTGTTTTAAATAATATGTTGCTTTCATATTACTAAATCCTTTATTTGTTAAGAATTCTTGTCCCTTTTGATTTGCTTCTTCTTGTGATATTATCTCTGTATTTACATCTCTATTTGAATTCATATATACAACATATCCACCTTTTTTAGATATAGATATATTTATATTTTCATCATTTTGATTTTTTATTGAAAATTCATAAACTGGTATATCTGCATTTTCTATATATCCTAAACTATTTATTTCTTTTATATTTTTTTCCCCTATAAACTCTGTTATTTTACTTTTTGCAGTTTCTTCATCAATATCATCACCAACTAATCCTTTTTTCTCTACTCCTGTTAAATGTTCAGAAAAAGCTCCATCATATATTAATCCTGAATATTCATGAAAATTTTCTTCTAAATTACCAAAGCTTTCTTTTGATATATTATCTACTTGTTTTGCAAATGCTATAGTTCCTTTTTCTTTTAATTCTCCCCATTGGAATCTACCATTATTTAAATCTTCTGATAATTGATTTAAAGTATTTTCTAATTCCACACTATATCCATGTAGTTCTTGTAAATTATTTAAATCTTCCTCTGATAAGCTTTCATTATATATATTTTTTCTTGATAACGAATAACTATAGTCACTAACTTGATTTAAAAATTTCTCAGTATTAGATAATTCTTGGCTCTCTATAGGTAACATACTTAAATAACTTTGAGCTAAATTTGCTTCTCTCCATAAGTTTGTTAGAGTTTCTGCTCCATGTTCTGGAGTTGTTGAAATCAACGATTTTGCTAAATATACCTCAACATTTTCAACATAATCAACTAATTCATAAAAAGCTTGGTTATAGCTATTTTCAGAAGCTTGTCTAAATTCTCGTTGCTTTTTATATAAAATAATTCCTAATATTGTCACAATAATTCCAAGTACACATATTATACTAAGCATATGGCCTTTTTTTAATCTGTTTTTCCAATCTATTAATTTATTAATCATAGTATCTTCCTTTCCTTATTTACAAAATCTATGTTTCCCTATAGTTTTCACATGAGGTCTAGACCAAATCCACTTGTTTGTGGCTGTATCTGGATTAAAATAATATATACATCCACCGAGTTGGATCCCAACCATTCATTGCATCTTCTGCAGCTTTATACACTGTAGAGTTTTCAGTAATTGGTACATTAATTTGACCATCTGAAACAGCTGTGAAAGCCCCTGATTGATAAATAACTCCTGCTATTGTATTTGGGAACTGCGAGCTCTTTACTCTATTTAATATAACTGCCCCAACTGCTACTTGTCCTTCATATGGTTCTCCTCTTGCTTCTCCATTTATAGCTCTTGCCATTAGTTGTAAATCAGAACTATTTGAACTAGCTGCATAACTTTCATTTTCTTTAGGAAGCATAAAAACTAAAATAAAACATGCACTAATAACAACTAATGTACATATAATTATAAAAATTATTTTTAATATCTTTTTCAAATCATCACCTTTTTCTTTTTTATTTTAAATATATTTTGGTTTTTTTATTAAAATTTATTCCATTTTTTGAATTTTTTTTATTTATATGATAAAATGTGAATCGTATTAATATTTACAATACAAGGAGATGTTTATGAAAATTTTAATTTTTTATGCCTCTTATGGTGGAGGACATTTAAATGCTGCTAAATCAATTAATGAATATATTTTAAACAATTATGAAAATAATGATGTTGAATTAATAGATTGTATGAAATATGTAAATAAAGCATTAGAAAAAATAACTACTGCTGCATATAGAGAAATGGCTAAAAAAATGCCATGGGCTTGGGGAAGAATCTATTCAGATTCTCAAAAAGGTCCTCTTGCTCACTTATCTTCAAGATCAAATAAAATAATGGCAATAAAACTTTTAAAACTTTTAAGAGAAAAGAAACCTGATTTAATAATATCTACTCATCCTTTTGGTAGTCAGATGTGTAGTTATTTAAAAAGAAAAGGTAAAGTAACTGCAAAAATTGCAACTATAATGACTGATTTTGCTCCACATGATCAATGGCTTGTTGGAAAAGATTTCACAGATTATTATTTTGTTGCACATGATAAAATGAAAAATTATTTAATTAATTCTTCTATTCCAGAAAGTAAAATTTTTGTTACCGGAATACCAATATCAAATAGATTTTTAATTAAATATGATAGAAAAGAAATATTTAAAAATCTTGAATTAGATGAGAATAAGAAAACCATCTTATTCTTTGGTGGCGGTGAATTTGGATTAGGAAAAACAAAAACTCTTCAAATATTTGAAGCTTTTGTAAAAAATAACTTAGATATTCAAATAATTGGAATTGCAGGAAGAAATGAAAAGATGAAACTCGGATTTGAAGAAATTGTAGATAAATATAAAAAACATTCTTCTGTAAAAATTTTAGAATTTACTAAACACGTACCAGAGTTAATGAGTATTTCTGACTTGGTAGTTACAAAACCTGGCGGATTAACTACTTCTGAAAGTTTAGCATCTAATTTGCCAATGGTTATAATAAATCCAATTCCTGGCCAAGAAGAAGAGAATGCAGAATTTTTAGAGTCAAAAGGAATTGCTATATGGATTAAGAAAAATGATAATCCAGATTTAATAATAGATGATTTATTATCAAATAATAAAAAATTAGAAACAATGAAAGGAAACACAAAAATACTAGCCCAACCTAACTCAACAAAAAATATTTGTGATACTTTACTAAAAAAACATTAGAAACTGAATAAAAATTCAGTTTCTTTTATTATTTTTATACTGCAAGCTATAAATATAAATGTGAAACTTTTTTAGTTTTTTTATTCATTTTTGTTTCACATTTTGTTTATATTATATACTTCAAATAAATATTTTATTAATACTTTCTACTATAAATTAAAATTTCATTTTCCAAAAGAAAAAAGAAACTGATAATTCAATCACCTTCTTTTAAAATTAACTCTCCATTTAAAACAAATATTTCTATTTGAAGAGCGTCCTTATTTCTTAGATAGCATGGAAATATAAATCTTCCTTTCTCATCTAATGATGATACACCTATTATCTTCTGATCTTTTATATTATCTTCACCCTTAATTACTATACACTCATCTCTAAACTGGCATAAATATATTTTGTTTCTTTTTTTAATTTGGGCTAAAATTATAAGATCTTCAGGAATAGATATTCTATATGAGCTATCTAACTCCCGGACTAATTTGTTAAACATATGCCATCCTCCTTAAGATAACATAATTATACCATATTTACATAATGTTTTCAACTTTATATTTCTCTTCTTCCTTCTAATGCCTTTGTTAATGTAATTTCATCTGTATATTCTAAATCTCCACCTACTGGAATTCCATGTGCTATTCTAGTAACTTTAATTCCTAATGGTTTTATTAATTTTGAAATATACATTGCTGTTGCTTCTCCTTCAACTCTAGGATTTGTAGCAAGTATAACTTCTTTTACTTTTCCATCCATTAATCTAGCTAATAATTCTTTTATCTTTATATCATCTGGACCTATTCCATTCATTGGTGAAATCGATCCATGTAACACATGATATACACCTTTAAATTCATGTGTTTTCTCCATTGCAATTATATCTCTTACATCTTCTACAACACATATTACATCTTTATCTCTTTTAGGATTTCCACATATTGTACAAGGATCTGTATCAGATATATTAAAACAACAACTACAATATTTTAAATTTTTCTTTGCATTTATTATTGAAGAAACAAATTCTTCAGTTTCTTCTTTAGAGCTATTTAAAATATAGAAAGCAAGTCTTGCAGCTGTTTTATGTCCGATGCTTGGAAGTTTTTCAAAACTTTCAATTAATTTTTCGATTGATGGTGAATATAGTGACATTTTAACTTCCTCCATTTAATTTTCTTTATAAAAGGGATTAAGAAAAAATCTTAAATCCCTAATCCTGGTATATTAAATTTTCCTAAGTTTTCTGCTTGTGCTGAATCAACTTTTCTTAAAGCTTCGTTTGTACATGTTAAAATTAAGTCTTCAAGCATTTCTATATCATCTGGGTCTACTATTTCTGGTTTTAATTTGATTTCTTTTAATACTTTCTCTCCTGTTACTTTTACTGATATTGCTCCTCCACCTGCTGTTGCTTCAAATTCTTTTACTGCTAGTTCTGCTTGTGATTTTTCCATATCAGCTTGCATTTTTTTAGCTTCTTTCATTAAGCTGTTAATATTCATTCCGCCAAATCCTCCCATTCCTCCTGGGAAGCCTCCTCTTCTACTCATTTTGTTTCCTCCTTGTTTTTGTTTTTTTATATTATATTCAAAAATTAAATTTTAGTCAATCACATTAAATGGAATATCTGATTCATTTGCTAAATTTTCTATACTATTTCCATTATCAACTATTTTGTTTTCAATATTGTTTATAAACTTAAGATTCATTTCTTTTCCACAAGCCATTGAAACCAATGTTGTTAGTTCTTTTAAATTTTCTTGTTTTTCTAAAAGTGTTTTACAAAATGGTGTCATTTCCTTTTGAAATTCAATTCCTACTGTCATATCATTAATATTAACAGCTCTTGTATTTAATAGATTTGTATATAAAACTATTTTTCCATTTTGTTTTAATTCACTTAATATTTGTGGCCAATACTCTTCAGATTTTGTAGAAAACTTCTTTGTTATTTTTCCCATACTAGCACTATTACTACTAGAACTATTATTTTTACTCATATTTGCATTTGAAACATTGTGAGTCATTCTAATGTTATTGTTTACTTGGACATTATTAGTATTATTAATACTAACTCCCCTTCTTAAATAGTTTTCTATCTTAGAAACTCTTTCTTCTAAATTACTTGTTCCTACTGAAGTAGAAGTGTTATTAATATTAGCACCTTCACTTACAACTATTTTGTTATTACATAAATTTATCATTCCAGCTTGGAACATAATAGTTTTTTGTGCAGTCCATTTTATATTATTTTCTAACTCTGACAATTTATATATTAAATCAATTAATCTCTCTTTTGATGTCTCTTTAGCTAGTTCTTCTATTTTACTCTTTTCTTCTTGGTTATATAACTCTATTTTTCCAGAAGATTTGAAAACTAAAATATCTTTTACATATTTTATCATTTCCCATAAAAGATTAGTTATATCTTTTCCATCTTTTAAAACATCTTCTACTGTTGTAAAAGCCTCTTCCACATTATATTCTAAAATACTTTTTACAATATTATATATATATGTAATTTTAGGAATACCGACTAAATCTTTTATCTTATCTGCATTTATATTGTTTTCCCCATCTTGTATACATCTTTCTAAAATTGATAAAGCATCTCTCATTGCTCCTTCAGCTAAAGTTGCAATTATTTCTAATGCTTCTTTACTTATTTCAATATTACTTTCTTTACATACTATTTCTAATCTTTTTACAATATTCTCATCAGAAATTCTTTTAAAGTCAAATCTCTGACATCTTGATAAAATTGTAGCTGGTAGTTTTTGAGGTTCTGTTGTTGCCAATATAAATTTCACATGCTCTGGTGGTTCTTCTAATGTTTTTAATAAGGCATTAAAAGCTCCTGTAGATAACATATGCACCTCATCTATTATATATACCCTATATTTTGCTTTTGTAGGTAAAAAGTTTACTTCTTCCCTTATACTTCTAATATCTTCTACACTATTATTTGAAGCCGCATCCATCTCTACTATATCTGTTAAAGATCCGTTTAAAGCACCTTTACATATTTCACATTCATTACATGGTTCACCATCTACTGGATTTAAACAATTTATGGCTCTTGCTAAGATTTTAGCTGCTGATGTTTTTCCTGTTCCTCTACTTCCATTAAATAAATATGCATGTCCAACTCTATTTGCAATTATTTGATTTTTCAAAGTTCTTGTAATATGTTCTTGTCCTACCATCTCTGAAAAACTCAAAGGTCTAAATTTCCTATAAAGAGCTGTGTAACTCATTAATCTCACATCCTTTATATTTAAAAAATAGTGATTCCCAATCTCTCTATGGAAAGTATCTCACATAAAGAGTTCTACTTATTGCTGCTTCCTCCCGGACCTGACAAGATTCATAGTTCTTTATCGAAATACTCTCCATACAAAGATTAAGTCTCACACCCTTGTATTATATACTGATTTTCTATTTTTAGCAAGTATATATCTTTAAAAATTAAAAAAATTCAAACCTAAATTGCTAGATTTGAATTTTTTTATATTCTAGTATTTTCAGTTTACACAAAATTTTTTACATACTTGATTTTTTCAATTCTCCGATTTTTGATATTGATAATTTAGAATATGATTAATCTTCTTTTTTTATTTTTAAATTTTCTGTGCGTTTTATCATTTCTGATATTTCTTCTATCTCCCTTACTAGATTATAGTAACTTTCTTTGTTAATTTTATATACATTTTTATTTTTTTCATACATATTATTTTTACAACTATTACAATTTGTATTATTTCTTTCTTCTTCTATTTCACTTCCATCTAACTCTAAAATCACATCATAATATCTATTTTTATATTTGTACCTTTCATTTTTCACTTCATCATATATTATTCCTAAATTTTTATCTTTTAATTTATTTTTTATTTCTTCTAAGCTTTCTTTAATTTGTACTGCTGGTATTCCTGTTTTACATATTCCTTTTGCAAAACATGTTCTCTTTAGTCCTAATTTATGTTCCAATACTATTGCATCTTTGCCTATACTATTAAAAAACGCACCTACTTTTATCATTATTATCTTATTAGGATGTAATTTTCTTAATTCTTCAACAAATTTATAAAATTTCATTTTTCACCTTCTTTCCTTAAAGCAAAAAAAACGAGTACCCGATTATTATTTCGAGCACCCGATTATTATTTCGAGCACAACATAAATCATACATTTCATGCATATTTTATGTTGTCCATTTCAAGAATTAAAATCCTTGAAATGTTTTTTTACTTTTATTTTTATTTTCTAATAAAGCTTTATTATGCTACTATATTAACATGTGTTTTTTATTTTGCAAGTATTTTTTATTATTAATTTTTATTTTAATTCTTAATTCTCTTAAATACTACATCTGATAAATCTGTTTTTTCTATAGATGTTGTTCCTTTTTCTACTATTCCTTCAACTGGTACATCTAGTGATATACTTGCCTTATATTCTTTTCCTGATTCTAATCTTATAATTATATCAAAAATTAATTTTGCTTTTAGATCTTCTTCAGTTACATTAGATTTTTTTAATAATTCTGAATGATTAATTTCTTCCTCTTGTGATAAATATTCTGATACATTATTTAATCCATATCTAAAAGCTATAATTCCACCTTGATTAGAAACTTTTTGTTGTTTTAAATCTGATTGTAAATCTCCAGTATATATTATACTTTGTATTTCATTTTCTTCTTTGTTTGAAAAAATAGTTGCTTCTTCAGCAGTAGTTGGTTTATATATTTTAATTTCACCTTTTTCAGTATTTTTTTCAACATTTATATTGTTTATTTCTATTTCTTTTATTATTTCTTGTTTATTTGAATTATCATTTTTTTCTATGTATAAATAAATATCATTATTTTGATTTATATCAAAAGCCCATTTACTAGCTTCAACTACTTTATCTTTTCCTTCTGAAGAACTAATTACTGTTATTTTAGATAATTCAAAAGGCATATTTGTTTCTCCCTCTACAGCATATCTTAAAGCTATTATTCCAACAGCAAATAGTATTACAGCAATTATTACTATAACCATACATAGATGAAACATTTTAGTTTTTGTAAATCTTTTAATTTTATCTAACATTTTTTCCTCCATCTATTTCTTCTTATATTTTCTTAACATCTTGAAAAAATCTTTTAATATATTTTCGCAATTTTCTTTTAAAATACCTTTTTCTACTTCTACTTGATGATTAAATGGATATTCAAATACATTTAGTACTGATCCTGCAGCTCCTGTTTTTTCATCTAATGTACCAATATATATTTTCTTTATTCTTGATTGAATAATAGCTCCTGCACACATAGCACAAGGTTCTAATGTAATATACATTTCACAATCTAAGAGTCTCCAACTATCTAGTTTTTTGCTTGCCTTTTTTATCGCAAGAATTTCTGCATGATTTGTTGTATCTTTTTTTGTTTCTTTTAAATTATGTGCTCTTGCAATTATTTTCCCATCTTTTACAATAACTGCTCCTACTGGTATTTCTAATTTGTCATATGCTTTTTTTGCTTCTTTTAAAGCTTCTTTCATGAATTTTTCTTTTTCTTGCATTTTTGCTCCTTTTTTGGTGTGCCTAGAGGGACTCGAACCCCCATCGGTCGCTTAGGAGGCGACTGCTCTATCCTGCTGAGCTATAAGCACATATTCTTTTCCTAGTATAACAGATTTGTTTTAGTTTGTAAATGCCTAAAGTATTGACATGGTTTGATATAATATATATAGGTGATTAGAATGCAAAGAATATTAAGTCATATGAGAAAAGCGATAGAAGAATATAATATGATTGAAGAAGGAGATAAAATAGCAGTTTGTTTATCTGGTGGTAAAGATTCTATTACTATGTTATCTGCTTTTAAAGCTCTTCAAAGATTTTATCCTAAAAAGTTTGAAATTATAGCAATTAGTATAAATCCAGGATTTGAATTTTTTGATACTAATTTATTGGAAAATGTTTGTAAAGATTTAGATGTTCCTTTATATATTGGAAATAGTAATGCTAAGGAAATTGTCTTTGATATTAGGAAAGAAAAAAATCCTTGTTCTTTATGTGCTAATTTAAGAAGAGGAATTATAAATTCTATTGCTATAGAAAATAATTGTAACAAAATAGCTCTAGGACATAACCAAGATGATGTTTTAGAAACTTTTTTATTAAACCTATTTTATACAGGAAGTATTGGAACTTTTTCTCCTGTATCATATATGGATAGGTCTAAAATAACTTTAATACGTCCTCTTGTTTATACACCTGAAAAAGAAATAAGACGTTTTGTTAGAAAAAATAATATACAGGTTATGGATAAAGTTTGTCCAATGGACGGAGTTTCAAAAAGAGAAGATATTAAACAATTAATTTTTTCTCTTTCAAAAGAAATCCCTATGATAAGAGCCAATTTATTTGGTGCAATAAAAAGAAATTTAGATGATTGGAAAGTTTAAAGAAGCATCATTGGATGCTTCTTTTTATTATTCTCCTTTTACTGTTTCTAACATTTTTTCTTTTAAATCTTCTAACTTCTTATCTGCGTCTTCATTAGATGTTCCTTTTACTCCCATATATATTTTTATTTTTGGCTCAGTACCTGATGGACGTATACAACACCAGTTATTATCTTCTAATTCATAATATAACACATTTGATGTTGGAAGTCCTGTTTTTGTTTCTTCTCCTGTTTTCATATTTCTAACTATATCTCTTTCTATATCTTTAAAAGTTAAAACTTCATATTCACCTATTTTATTTATTGGAGTTTCTCTCATTTTTGTCATCATTTCTTTTATTTTTTGTGCACCTTCTGCTCCTTCAAGTAATATTGAAACTTGTGCTTCTTTATAGTAACCGTATTTTTCGTAAATATCTTGCATTGCATCCCATAAAGTTTTTCCTTTTGATCTGTAATAACATGCTGCTTCACAAAGAGCCATAACTGCTGATATTCCATCTTTGTCTCTTGCATAATCTCCAATTAGACAACCATAACTTTCTTCATATCCAAAAACATATTCTTTATTTTCGTCTTCATCTATTTTTCTCATAACTGCACCTATATTTTTAAATCCTGTTAGAACTTCTGGACATTCTAAGTTATAGTATTTTGCTATTGCTTTAGCTAAATCAGATGAAACTACTGTTGTAATAAATACTCCATTTTTACTAAGTATATTTTTTTCTTTCATTTGAGAAATTCTATATTCTGCTATTAATAAAGCTGACATATTTCCTGTATATTCCATGTATTTACCAGTTTTATTATCTTTTGCAAAAATTCCCAATCTATCTGCATCTGGATCTGTAGCAAGAACCACATCAGCATCTACTTTATTTGCTAATTCTAATGCTAATTTAAATGCTTTTTTATCTTCTGGATTTGGATAATCTACTGTTGGGAAATTACCATCTGGGTCTTTTTGTTCTTCAACAACATATACATTTTGTAATCCAATTCTATGTAATAATTTTTCTGCGACTGTATTTCCTGTTCCATGTAATGGCGTATATACAACTTTTAATTCTTTTCCTTGTTCTTTTACAATTTCAGGATTTAATACTAATTTTTCTAAAGTTGATAAATATTTTTCATCCATTTCTTCTTTTATGATGTTTAATAAACCTTTTTCTTCAGCTTCTTCTCTTGTAATTTCTTTAATTTCAGAAAAACTTTTTATATTTCTTACTTTTTGTATAATCTCTTTATCTCTTGGAGAAACAATTTGTGCTCCATCTTCCCAATATACTTTGTATCCGTTATATTTTGGTGGATTATGACTTGCTGTTATCATAATTCCTGCTGTACATTTTAACTCTCTTACAGCAAAAGATAATTCTGGAACAGGTCTTAAGTTTTCAAATAAATATGTTTTTATTCCATTAGCATTTAATATTAATGAAGTTTGTAATGCAAATTCTTTAGACATTCTTCTAGAATCATAACTAATTGCAACACCTTTATCTTCTACTTTTTGTTCTAATATATAATTTGCTAACCCTTGTGTAGCTTTTCCAACTGTATATTTATTCATTCTATTTGTTCCAGCTCCTATTACACCACGAAGTCCTGCTGTTCCAAATTCTAATTCTTTATAGAATCTATCTTCAATTTCTTTTTCATCATCTTTTATTTTTAATAATTCTTCTTTTGTTTGTTCATCAAATTCTGGACTTTCACACCATTTTTTATATTCTTCTAAATAACTCATAAAATTTCTCCTCTTTCTTGTTTATTTTTTTATTTTATTCTTTTATTTTTATTATAATCAAATTTTACTTTTATTTTATTTTTTTGTCAATTAGAGTTTTTCTTAATTTTTTAAAATTATTATTTATTAACTTTTTTATTTAATTATATTTTTATTTTTTATTAATATTAATTTTAATTTTTTATTTATTATTTTTTATTTATTATTT
>CAMFER010000027.1 GCA_945949485.1 uncultured Clostridium sp.
TTCAAAGTACCACTAATAAGTAATTCAGTATAAAAAGGTATATTAAAACTCTTTAAATAATTTAATCTTAAGCGCCCATATTTTCCAATGTATCCTTTAGGTTGCTTAGGCAAATATAAATCAGGAATAAAATAATCTCCTTCTCTACGATAAGTAATTTTATTATTCATTTCTAAAACCTCTAAAATAAATTTTTAGGTTTCCCATTTATCTAATTTTTATTGCGAACATACGTGTAAACCACTGGGGGAAAAGTTAGGGAAAAACTCCTCCAAAAAGTTCAAAAAAATGCACAAATGTTCTAAAAACCATTTCCCCAATTTTTATTGAAATATCAGCTAAAACCCTTGATTTCACTAAATCACATAAACGTTTCAAGCACATCTCATAACCCGAAGGTTATAATTTAAATATCTATTATGAGATTTTTAAAGGATAATAGAAAATTTATTTAACAATAAAAGAAACAAAGTTATATAAATAAAACAAAAACACTTGACATGGAGTATACTCCAAGTGATATAACATAAGGTATAAAAAGGAGTTGGTCAAAATGAAAAAACAAACAGCTGGGCATGATGCATTAGGAGATTTTGCACCAAAGTTTGCAGAATTAAATGATGATGTATTATTTGGAGAAGTATGGTCAAGAGAAGATAAGTTAGGATTAAAGGAAAGATCAATAGTAACTATATCTGCACTAATTGCAAAGGGAATAACAGATAGTTCTTTAAAATATCACTTGCAAACAGCCAAAAACAATGGGATAAGTAAAGAAGAAATGGCTGAAATCTTAACACATATTGCTTTTTATGCTGGATGGCCAAATGCATGGGCAGCTTTCTATATGGCAAAAGAAGTATACGAAAATGATGAAGGAAAAGAAACACATGGTGGATTTTTTGGTATAGGAGAACCAAATATAGCATATGCAAAATATTTTGTAGGAAATTCATATTTAAAACCATTAACAAATCCAGAAGAAACAAAAGTATTTATAGCAAATGTAACTTTTGAACCAGGATGTAGAAACAATTGGCACATACACAAATCTACAAGTGGAGGAGGACAAATCCTACTTTGTGTAGAAGGTGAAGGTTGGTATCAAGAAGAAGGAAAAGATGCTATAAGCTTAAAACCAGGAGATGTAATTACAATACCAGCAAATGTAAAACACTGGCATGGAGCAAAAAACAATTGTTGGTTTAGCCATCTTGCAATAGAAGTACCAGGAGAAAATACTGAAAATATTTGGTGTGAAAAAGTAGAAGATGAAATATATAATAATCTATAAATGAGGATGTGGTGTTATGACAATAAAAGAAGTAAGTGAAAAGTTTGAGTTAACACAAGATACTATCAGATATTATGAGAAAATAGGTTTAATTCCTAAAGTTCCAAGAAACAAAAATGGAGCTAGAAATTTTGATGAGGATTCGTGCAAATGGTTAGAATTTATAAAATGTATGAGAAGTGCGGGAATGTCGATAGATGCTTTGTTAAAATATGTTACATATTTTAAAGAAGGTAGAAAGACTTTAAATAAAAGAAAAGATTTATTATTAGAGCAAAGGGACATTTTGCTAGAAAAGCAGAAAAATATTGAAAAGACACTAGAAAGATTAGAATATAAGTTGAAGATTTATGATGAAATAATAGAAGGAAAAAGAAAAGATTTCATGGAAGAGCCATAAAGAGTTAAATTGCTTTATACTAAAAAGTATAGAGTAATTTTTCTTTTTGTGGTATATTAGAAAGGAATTATAAAAATGATGTGCAGATAATAAAATATACGTAAGAGAGGATGAGTTCAATTGGAATTTACAAGAAATACATATTTAGAAGTCGATTTAAATGATATAGAAGGAAACATAAAGAAAATTATAAATACATACAATCAATATAAATACTATTTTGGAGTAGTAAAGGCAAATTGCTATGGTATTAATAATGAAAGAAATGATGTTGTGGAAGCAATTATAGATGCAGGTTGCAACTATTTAGCAGTAGCTACATTAGAAGAAGGAATAAAAATTAGAAAAGATATAAGAGATATTCCAATACTTGTATTAGGTCATATTAATCCACACTTTATAGTAGAAGCAATAAAAAATAATATAACTATTACTTTACATTCTTTAGAATATTTAGAGGAAATCTTAATGTATGATATTAAAGATTTAAAGATGCATATAAAAATAAATACAGGAATGAATAGATTAGGTATAGATACACAAAGTGAAATTGAAGAAGTTATTAAACTATGTAAAGAAAACAAACTTAATGTGGAAGGAATGTATACACATATATATAATGCTAATAATGAAAAAGATTATTTAAAGCAAATAGAAAATTTTGAAAAGATTACAAAAAATATTAATTTAGATGAGATACCAATTATACACATTTCAGCAAGTGACGCATTGGTAAATTATAAAAAGCCTGAATATGTGAATGGATGCAGATTAGGAATTATAATGTATGGATTTAATGATAGGTTAAAATTAAAATTTCCTATCAAATTATGTAGTGAAATAGTTCAGATGCATAAAGTGAAAAAAGGAGATACTGTAGGATATAATGGAGCTTTTAAAGCAGATGAAGATACTAATATTGCAGTAATTCCAATAGGATATGCAGATGGAGTTATAAGAAAAAATACAGGTAGAGAAGTATATATAAATAATAGAAAATATAAAATTGTGGGAAATATTTGTATGGATATGTTATTTATCCAAGTAGATGATAATGTAAAAGTAGGAGACAAAGTATATTTATTAAAAGATAAAGAACATATAGAATATGTAGCAAAATATTTGGACACTATACCATATGAAGTTTTAACACAAATAGGAAACAGAATAAAAAGAATAATGAAAAAATAAAAAGAGCAATAGCAGTGATCAAGAATAAATGCACAAACTGCTATTGTTTTTATTTTAAAAAATATATTCAGATTAGATAAATAAATTATATTAATTATATAACAAAATGGATGTCAAATACAATCGAAACGTGTAAATAAAAACATAGAAAATCAAGAATAAAAAGGCACTATTTAAATATATATTAAAAGAGAGGAGGAATGATAAAAAAATGGAAAAAATAAAAAAATTTTTAGATAAAATAAAGAATAATAAAATTATTAAGTTAGAAATTATTGCGATTATAGTAATACTTATACTTGGTACACTTTTACATTTTACATATGAATGGTCTGGAGATAATTTATTTGTTGGTTCTTTTAGTGCTGTTAATGAAAGTGTGTGGGAACATCTAAAATTAGTATTTTATCCAATGCTGCTAATGGGAATAATTAATTATTTTCTTTTAAAAGGTCATGTGAACAATTATATTGAGGCAAAAGCAATAGGTATTTTTGTAGCAATAAGCTTTATAATTGTATTTTTCTTTACTTATGTAGGAATATTAGGTACTAATTTCTTTATATTAGATATTCTGTCTTTTATACTAAGTGTAAGTTTAGGAGAATGGGTGTCATATAAATTAATGACTAGAGAAGATGAATCAAATGTGGTAACCCAAATATTATCTTTTCTAATTTTAATATTTTTATTGTTATGTTTCATAATATTCACATATAATCCTCCAAAAGTTAATCTTTTCAAAGATCCAAGAGGCACATATGGAATAGAGAAATATAATGAAATAACAGGAAAATCGACAAAAACTATATAGTTTTGTCGATTTTTGCGATGAAAAGATATAAAAAGAATCAAAAAAATGTTGACATATTATGTAAAAGAGATTATACTGAATCCAGATTTAGAAATCAAAATTTTTAATCGAATTTTAAAATCTTTAAAGAATTTAAATCTTAAGAAAATCACAAAAAATAAAATAATATTTAGATATCTGAGGTCATTATATTAAACTATTATGCCCCCATTTTATTACCACCGGTAATTTGCCCCATATATTAATTCAGAAATTTATTACATACAAATTCTAAAAAATTTCCAAAAAACCCTTATTATATTTAAAAATATATAATGGCCTCAGATATCTAAATATTAAATTATGGAGGGATAATTGATACCTAATCAAAGAATGATATCTTTAGGAAAAAGATTGATATTACAGTATTTATTAGAAAGAAAATATATTATATTAGAAAAAAATTTTAAATCTGCTCATTGTATAATTGATATAATTGCGACAAATTATGATAGAGATAAAATTGTTTTTATTAAAACAAAAGTAAGAAAAGATTTAGAACAAAAAAGTATAAAAGATAAGGTAGAAGATTATGAAAAAAATAAAATTAAAGATTGTGCTAGAATATACATGGAAAAGAAAAATTTAATTAATGTTAAGTATACTTTTGATGAAATTGAAATATTTATATGTAGAAATAGATATAAAATAATATATAGAGATAAAATTTTGGAAATATAATTTATGTGAAATATTGTCAAATAATTAGATATAGTATATAATATTAGCGAAAATTCTATTGATATAACTATATTGATAGTTACCTTAAAAAAGAAAGAGGTAGTAGTATGAAAAAATTTTTATCTAATTACAAATCTACAATAATTCTTCTTGTTGCTATTATTGTAGGTGCAATCGTTGGAATTGTTTTCCAAGAAAAAGCAACAATACTTAAACCATTAGGAGATATTTTCCTTAATCTATTATTAGTTGTAATAGTACCACTAATTTTCTTGACAATATCTACATCTATAGCTAAAATGAAAACTCCAAAAAGATTAGGAAAAATAATGGTAACAATTTTTGGTGTATTTATTTTTACATCAATAATAGCTGTTATCATTGGATTTGCTAGTACATATTTTGTGAAATTAGTTAATCCAGAAGATGGTGAAAAGATAAAACAATCATTACAAACAGAGGAAGTTACAGAAGAGGAAGAGGATTTAACTATTGCAGAAAGAACAGTTAATTTATTAACGGTTAATGATTTCTCAAAATTATTGTCAAAAGACAATATTATTGCTTTATTAATATTTACAATAATATTTGGTATTGCTATTAATATGACAGGAGAAAAAGCAAAACCAGTTGTTGACTTTTTAGAAGCTGCTAATAGTATAGTGAATAATGTTGTGAAAATAATAATGTATTATGCACCTATAGGATTAGGATGCTATTTTGCATCACTTGTAGGTAGTTTTGGTGCATCAATTGCAGTGGGATATTTAAAAACATTTATAATATATACAGTTGTAGCAGTATTATTCTATTTTGTAATGTATACAATATATAGCTTTATGGCAGGAGGAAAAAAAGGAGTAAAAGCTTTTTGGAAAAATGCTTTACCTTCTACATTAACTTCGCTTGCAACTTGTTCTAGTGCAGCATCTATACCAGTCAATGTAGAATCAAGTAAAAAGATGGGAGTGCCAGCAGATATTGCTGAAACAACAATACCTTTAGGAACAAGCTTCCATAAAGATGGATCTATAATAGGATCAGTATTTAAAATAATGTTTTTAGTATGTTTATTTGGAACAACTCTTGCAACTACAGGAGATATCTTAGGAGTTTTAGGTATAGCATTACTTGCTAATCTTTTAGTAACAGCTGTTCCAATAGGAGGGGGAACTATTTCAGAAATGTTAATTATAACAATGATGGGTTATCCAGTAGCAGCTCTTCCTATTTTAACTATGATAGCTACAATAATAGATCCTCCAGCAACAATGTTAAACGTTGTAGGTGACACAGTTTCATCTATGATGGTAACAAGAGTTGTTGATGGAAAGGAATGGACTGAGAATATAAAAGATTAAAAAGATAGACCTTAAGGCCTATCTTTTTTCCAATAATTTAAATATTTTTCCATTGCTGTATCTGGATTATATTTACTAGTAAAATCTTTTATAGGAGCAAATTCTTCTTCTTCGTTTACACGTAAAAGAAGCATATCATCAAAATAATAGAAAATATCAAAAATAAAATGTTCAAATTTATAAATATTAGGTTGATCAGGAACTTGTTTTACACCTTCCTCATTTATAAAAGAATTTTTCTTTAAAGCCTTATGGTATTTTAAATCAATATTACATGCTTTCTCAACAGCTTCTAAAGACATCAAATGATAAAGCATATTAGACTCTCTATATTTATACATTCCATTATCAAATTTAGAGTTTGACATTTCAAGATTTATATAATTATGCAAAAGTATACTTGGTTTTCCATTTGATTTACAAAATACAGATATCTTATCTAAAGGATCTGTTTTAAAAACGGACTTTGAAGCAATCTCATAATTTTTATCAATTGTTAATCCTAAAAAGAAAGGATCAACTGTTTTTAATAAAATATTATCAATTCCACAGAAGGAAATCCATTTTATATGTTTTTTCTTTAAATCATCAATAATACCATTTTTTTGCATAGATTTGAAAACATTTCCATTACCATTTGAAGCTTCTTTTATCATAAATGGTTCTTCAAGAATAAACTTTTTATCTAAATTTATTACAGGTAATCTATCTTGAATAAAGAATTTTACAGATTCTTTTGGATAGTTAAAATAATTATGTGCTTCAAAATATGCTCTTGTTAGAACATCATTACTCTTACTTGTCATAATATACCAAGGTATAGTGATTTTATATTTATTGTTTATTCTTAATATATCTTCACAAATTATTTCAAAAAGAGATTTTCTTTCATTTGTTTCTTCAAAAAATAATTCATAAGTTCCTTTGGGACCAGAATATCCTAATCTACTTCCTTGACCTCCAGCCATAGTGACAATAGCAAAAGAGTTTTCTTTCAACAGTTTTTCACCAATATGTGAATAATATGATATTTCTGAATCTGAAAACTTATTCTTCTCTAAATGCTCTAAAGGAGTAATATTTTCGTTTGAAAATTCAATATTTATTTTTGAAGATTCATACAATGAAAGTACTTTTTCAAAATCTATTCTTAATATTTGATTTAATAGAAAAGTTCTTTGTTCCAAAGAAAGAGATTTGTAAAAGTGTAGTAAATGTTCTTGATTGTATTTTTTTAATATTGCTTTTGCTTCATTAAGTTTAGAATCCATAAATTCCTCCTTGTATAAATGTTTAGAAACCAATAATTTCATTATACATTTCAATAGCAAAATTATCAGTCATTCCAGAAATATAGCATAATATAGCTCTTACATAATCTTTTTCATTTGTATAATCAAAGATTATATCATTTTTTAATCTTAAACTCTCTCTATTTCCAAAATCAATATAATTATATAGGAAATAAAGAAAACCATTACTTATTTTAGGATAAAATTTTCCTAATTTTTTAATATTATCTATAGAATTTTTTCCATCAAATGTAGATTTTAAAGTATCATAAATTTCATGTATAACAATATCAAAGTATTTTAAAGAAGGTTGTACTCTATTGGAAAAATATATGTTTTGATAATTAAATTTCTTTAAATCTGTTAATAAATTAAATGCTTCAGGTGAAAAACATAATCCTTTTTCGACAGAAGAATTAACACAAAGATCAGATACTAGATAATTTATTATAATTGTGTTATTTAAAAACTTTTCATCACTATATTTATTAATTATATCATACAATTCTTGAGAAAAATCTTCTAGAATTCCAAGAATTATAGCATCTTCAATATCTCTACCAATATATGATATTTTATCAGCAATCTTAACCACACATCCTTCCCAAGTATATGGAGAATACTGATTTGGTAGAGAATAATCATTTAAATCTATAAATTCATCTCTAGGTTTTAATATATTTTCATCTATTTCACCACAGTGAGAAATAATTCCATCTCTAACTCCATATGTTAAGTTAAGATTTTGTTTAAACTTATTTTCATCTTCCAAAAGTTCAATTTTATCTACGAAAGTTACGCCATTTTTTTCATGCCAAAAAGGTACTCTTAATTCTTTCTGAGATATATCAGATAATATTCTTTCACCAGCATGTCCAAAAGGACTATGTCCAATATCATGAGCTGTAGCGATTGCTTTGGTTAATTCAGTATTAAGTCCTAAATAATTAGCAATAGTGTAGCTTATAGAATCTACATGTGTTACGTGTTCACTTCTTGTACATATGTGATCATTGTTAGGTGAAAAAAATACTTGAGTTTTATGTTTTAATCTTCTATATGCATTAGAATGGATAATTCTAGTATAATCTCTTTCAAAAGGACTTCTTACATCTTTTTCTCTAAAATATAGAGGAGATTTTCTAGAAATTATATTTTCCCATTTAGGATTATTTTTATTTGCAGAATGATTTTTAAATAAATTTTTCATATGTAATAACACTCCTGATTAATAATAATTACATCATATAGTTTATAATAAATATTAAAAAAAGTCTAGTATTGATTGTTGACAATTAGTAGTGGTTTTAGTATTATTATTCTTGAAAAGGAGAGGATAAAATGTTTAATTTAGTAAAAGATGATTTCGATGAAAATTCTGATGATATTTTAAATACAATAAATAAGATGTTAGATAAGAATAAAAAAGAAAAAGAAGAAAACAAAGAAGAAAATAAATAAAATATAGGGGGAACAAAAAATGGGAAAATTATTTGTCGTTGATGGAACAGATGGTAGTGGTAAACAAACACAATTTATGAAATTACAAGAACATTTGAGCAAAGATAATATAGAATATAAAGTGGTAAGCTTTCCTAATTATGATAGTCCAAGTTCATCATTAGTAAAAATGTATCTATCTGGAGAATTTGGAAATGATGCTCAAAAAATAAGTCCATATATAGCTTCTACTTTTTATGCTGCTGATAGATATGCAACTTTTCAAACAGGATATAAAGAGTATTATGATAATGGAGGAATAATATTAGCAGACAGATATACAACGGCAAATATGGTACATCAAGCTGGAAAAATAAAAGATAAAGGAGAAAGAAATAAGTTTTTAAAATGGTTATGGGATTTTGAATTTAATTTATATGGTTTACCAGTACCAACTGAAGTATTTTTCTTAAATATGCCTGTAGAAAAATCTTTAGAATTGATGAAGAATAGAGAGAATAAGTTTACACATGATACAAAAAAAGATATACATGAATCGAATAAAGAACATTTAGAAGCGGCATATAATGCAGCTTGTGATGTTGCAAAAGAATATAATTGGTATGAAATAAAATGTGTCAAAGATGATAAAATTAGAACAATAGAAGATATTCATGAAGAAATATATAATGAAATAAAAAAACATATATAAAACAAAGAAAAAACGAGATTAAAAGAGAAAAGAAGAGAAAATAAAATAAAGAAGAGTATAGAAATGCTGCCAAAACAAACAAATTTCTAAAACAAACTGTAGAAGAATTTGGAATATTTTTCTAAAAATGGTATACTATATATCGATGGTGCATTATTCTAGTCATACTATCTTTACGAGGGTGGGGCTAAAAATCCACTAAAGGGCACATCGTTGAAGTTTCTTAAGGTTGCGCGAAATGCCAGTTTTGTGTGGCTTTAGGGAGTAAAGAGATTAGGGGAATATGTAATGGCATACATATAGCTTCCTAATTTCGTGGAGACTTATAGTTATATAAATATTAATCTTTTATATAATTTAAGTGTAACCTATGTTGAGTGCCAAGACACAAAATACATAGAGTAGCCTGTCTCGAGTGAATATACTGGGATTAATCGCAAATAGAGTAAAATTAATTTTGGCCAATTTAATTTTATTTTAGATTATGAAATTATATTTGCAAAAAAGACTAGTAAAGAGTAAAAGTATGTTAAGGAAAACTTCTAGAATGTTTGCTTTTTAGCATAGAAGTCTAGGGATTAAGGTACAGATTTAAGTGGCGATCTGGTGTCTAGTGAAATATATAGATATTTTCCTTAATCGGAAACGGCTATAACAGTAATGTTAAGCGGAAAATAGAGAAATTCAACCAGACCTAAACTGTAAAATTTACTTAGGCTTTTACCATTAAAATAGAAGAAACAATAAGGCAGAATAATCTGCCTTAATTTCATTAAAAGAGGAGAAAATAAGATATATGAGTAATAAAAAAGAAAAAACAAACGTAAAGTGGTTTGTAGAAGTATTTATAGCAACATTTATACTTTCAATGTTATTTTCATATATATCTGCAAATGGTGTTTCTAATTTGAATTTAATATCAGCTATTCTAATATTATTAGTTGTTATTGGATTAGGTATATTTTTTGACATTGTAGGTGTTGCAGTAACAGTAGCTAATGAGCATGAATTTCATGCAAAAGCAACTAAAAAAGTAAAAGGTTCAAAAAGTTCAATTAAGCTAATTAGAAATGCGCCTAAAGTTGCAAATATTTGTGCAGATGTTATTGGTGACATATGCCGGAGTATTAAGTGGTGCAATAAGTGCATTGATATCTGTTAAAATTACTAAGCAGTTTGGATTGAATTTTAACTTACAATTTATTTTAAGTGCATTAGTTGCAGCTGTAACAGTTGGGGGAAAAGCATTAGGAAAAGGTGTTGCAAATAATAATTCTACAAAAATAGTACATGCAGTAGGAATTGTAATAAATAAATTTAGTATAAAGAAAAAGGATTAGTACTTTAATAGTGCTAATTTTTTTCTTCTAAAGCTGAAAATAATATAAAAGTATACAATACAAAAATATATGATATACTAGTAGTGTATGAATTAAAGAAAAGAGGTATATGATGAAAGTACTAATTACAGGAGCATCTTCTGGAATAGGAAGAGATTTAGCGAGGATATATGCTAAAAAAGGATATAATCTAGTTTTAGTAGCTAGAGATCAAGTAAAACTAGAAAAAATAAAGGGAGAATTAGAAAAAGACAAAGTAAATGTTGAAACAATTTCAATAGATTTATCAAATAAAGAAAATTGTATAGAAATCCACAATAGTGTAAAAGATGTGGATATCTTGATTAATAATGCTGGATTTGGAGATTGTGGAAATTTTACAAAAACTGATCTTAATAAAGAAATAAATATGATAAATACAAATATAGTTGCATATCATATATTAACAAAGCTATATCTAATAGATATGAAAAAGAAAGGAAAAGGTAAAATATTAAACGTGGCGTCAATTGCTGGTTTTATGCCAGGACCACTAATGGCTACATATTATGCTACAAAAAGCTATGTAATAAGATTGTCAGAAGCTATAAGAGAGGAATTAGTAAAAGAAAAATCAAAAGTACAAATAAGCATTTTATGTCCAGGGCCTGTAAATACTAATTTTAATAGAGTTGCAAATGTGGATTTTCATTTAAAAGAGGCTGACAGTATGGATGTAGCAAAATACACTGTGAAAGAATTTGAAAAAGGAAAATTCTATATTTTACCTAGAATAGATACAAAAATAACTAAAATAGGAGCAAAGTTGTTACCAACGAATTTAATAGCAAAAATTGCATATATGATACAAGAAAGGAAAATTGGTAATTTTTGAAGAAGTAGCAAAAAGTGATTTATATGGTATAATATTTACATTTACTATGGCATATAACTGTGTAGAAGATGTAAAACAAATACAAGCAATAGAAAATATATTCAAAGAAAATGGTGGAGAACTTTATTATATAGAACTTGAAGCACCACTAGACATAAGTCTTGAAAGAAATAAAACTGAAAATAGGTTAAATAATAAAACAAGTAAAAGAAATATAGAACTTAGTGAGAAATTAATATTTAAAGCAGAAGAGAAGTATAGAATGAATTCATATGATGGAGAAGTAAAAGAGAAAAATTATATGAAGATAGATAATAGTAATTTAGCAGCAGATGTAGTTGCTAAAATGATAAAAGAAAAATCTACAGAATGGCTTAATGATTTAGAAACAACAGATTATATAGGAAGAAGTGCGACAATTATAACTCTAGAAGAAGAGAGAAAATATTTCGAAGACAGCACTAACAAAGAGAATAGTTTTTTTATAACAACACTTGATGAAGACAAACTTATAGGAACGATAAGTTTGGAAAATTTTAATCCTATAAACAGAAATGCAGTATTAGGAATATTTATAGGGGATAAAGAATATAGAAGTAAAGGATATGGAAAAGAAGCAATAGAGCTAATATTAGATTTTGGTTTTAATTATTTAAACTTACATGAAATAAAATTAGATGTTATGGCTTTTAACGAAAGAGCTATAAAGTGCTATAAAAAATGTGGATTTAAAGAATATGGAAGAAGAAGAGAAAGTACATATCTAAATGGCAAATATTATGATGTGATTAGCATGGATATCTTAAGAAGAGAATTTACAGGAAATTATATAAAAAATAAAAATATATAATATAAAATACACTTTGAAAAAAGTGTATTTTTACTTGACACATGCAAACAAACATTCTATAATAACTTTGGTGATAATATGGAAAAACAAATATTGCATGTAGATGTAAATAATGCTTTTCTAAGTTGGACAGCAGTTGAAATGCTAAAAAAAGGAAGCGATGAAGACATTAGAGAAATTCCAGCAATTATTGGTGGAGATGAATCTAAAAGATCAGGTATAGTTTTAGCCAAAAGTATGAAAGCAAAAGAATGTGGAATAAAAACAGCTGAAACTATTTATCAAGCAAGAATAAAATGTCCAAATGTACGAATTTTTAAATCAAATTTTAAAATATATAGACAATATTCAGATGCTTTATATAATCTTTTATTAGAATACACAGATAAAATAGAAAGATTTAGCATAGATGAATGTTTTATGGATATGACAAATTATTTAATGAAAGATACATTATTAGATAAAGCAGAAGAAATTCATAGAAGAGTTAGAGAAGAACTAGGATTTACAGTAAATATAGGAGTGGCAAACAATAAGTTATTAGCAAAAATGGCATCAGATTTTACTAAACCAGATAGAATACATACACTTTGGAGAAATGAAATTTCTAAAAAAATGTGGCCACTTCCAGTTTCTGAGCTTTTTATGTTAGGAAGAAAGACCGTACCAAAGTTATATAATATGCAAATAAAGACAATAGGAGATTTAGCCAAAGCAGATAAAAAAATTCTAAGAAATAAGTTTGGAAAACATGGTATATTAATGTGGGAATATGCAAATGGAATAGATAATTCAGAAGTTAAATATTTACCAGAAAAGCCAAAAGGAATAGGTAATTCTGTAACATTACCACAGAATGTGGCAAACATAGAAAAATTAGAAGAAATAGTTTTAGCAATAACAGAACAAGTTGCATACAGATTAAGAAAAGAAAATTTATTAGCAACCACAGTAGGAGTACAATTAAGAAATAAAAACTTTGTGGATAGAAGTCATCAAGGAAAATTGCTAGAAGCGACAGATACAACAAAAGAGATATATATAAAAGCAAAACAGTTATTAAAAGAGATGTATACATATAATGAAGAAATAAGACTAGTGGGAGTTAGAGTAGATAATTTAGTGGATAAAGAAGATAAACAAATGTCTTTATTTACAAAAGAGTCAAACGAAAAACAGAAAAAACTAGATAAGGTAATGGATGAGTTAAAAGATAAATATGGATATAATTCCATAACTAGAGCTGGAAAAATGGAAGTAAAAGATATTGTGAGATTAAAGGAAGGAAAGTAAAATGGGAGTTGTAGAGTATAAAGACAATATTATTCCATATGAATTAAAAAGGGCAAAAATAAAAAATTTATATATACATATAAAAGATGGAAGAGTAATAGTAAAAGCACCATATAGATTAAGTGAAAAATATATTAAAGAGTTTGTAGATAAGAAATCTAAGTGGATTTGTGAAAAGATAAAAGAATATGAAAATAACCCAAAGAAAAATGAAATAAAGATAACAGAAGAAGATATAGGTAGATTAAAAGAAGTTGTAGAGATTAGTATAAATAAATATACTAATTTATTAGGAGTAAGACCAAACAAAGTAAGAATAAAAGATATAAAATATGCTTGGGGAAGTTGCACTAGCAATAAAAATATAACAATTAATTTAAAATTAGCAAATAAAAGTGAAGAAATAATAGAATATGTTGTTTTACATGAGATGTGTCATTTAATATATATGAATCATTCGAAAGAGTTCTGGAATTTGGTTGGGAAATATATAAAAGATTATAAGAAACTAAGAAAGTTATTAAATGAATAATTAAGAAATTGATTATAAAAATATGTTGCCAACATATATATTTTGGTTTATAATAAAATAAATAAATTTAGGAGAAATTCGAAATTATGTGGAAAAGGAAAGAACTGAAAAATAAAGCTAAAAAAGTAGTGAAAAATAATTATTGGACAGCGATAATTGTATGCTTTTTAATTGCTTTGTTAACAGGAGAATTTGGAACTTCAATAGTAGGAATACTTCAATCAGAAGATTCAATGGATCCAAATTACGTGTATCATAATGAATTTATTATAAACAGTGATAAGACTGATAATGAAAAAGTTGAAGAGCAAAAAGAAAAAGAAGAGGCAAAAAAAGAAAATATAGATAGTATTATAAAAAACATACCAACACAAGTCTTACAAGCTATAGATGATAATTTAAATAGTGTTACCAAATCACAAAAATACATATTTAAAATCTGGGATGCAATAGAATATTTTAATATAAATCAAAAGCAGTTAGGAATAATATTATTTATAGCAGGTATTCTGGCATATTTATTTACAGTAATAGTAGCGGATCCTTTAATAGTTGGAGGAAAAAAATATTTTATAGAGGCAAGAGAGAAGAAAAACACAAAGATAGGAATTGTAGTAGAAGTATTTAAAAATGGTAATTGGTTTAATGTGGCAATTACAATGTTTTTAAGAAATATATATAATGCATTATGGTATTTAACAATAATCGGAGGAATTATAAAGACTTATGAATATAGAATGATACCATATATAATAGCAGAGAATCCAAAAATTGAAAGAAAAAAAGCATTTAAACTTTCAAAACAGATGATGAAAGGAAATAAATGGAGAACATTTATACTAGATATTTCATTCTTGGGTTGGTACTTTTTATCAGTTTTAACATTTGGATTGTTAAGCATCTTCTGGGTAAATCCCTACAATGCAGCTACTATAGCAGAGTTATATATAACTTTAAGAAAACAAGCAATAAAAGAAAAATATGAATATTATGAAGAATTAAATGATGTAGATATAAAATAAGCTTATATAAGCTTATTTTTTTTGAATAAAAAATGTAGAAATATGAATAAAAAGATATAAAAATGGTGGCGAAACAGAAAGCAAAAAGTAAAATAAAATAGAAATTTGTAGATTAGTGTAAAACTAAGTAAAAAAATAAAAAATACTGCGATGAAAAGTTCTTGCAAACCCACTAATTACATAGTATTATGAGAAAGTCATTTTAATAAAATATAACAAAAGAGGAGAAGGAAAGATGAATGTGTTTTTTGGAAGTATTTTTATAGAAAAAGAAAAGTTACAAGAAGCGGGAATAAATCATCCTATAAAATTAGAGTATTATAAAATAATAAATGAAGATCAAATGTTAAATAATGATAAAGCTAAATTTGGTATTGAAATAATTAAAACTGAATATAAAGGAGAAAATTCAGAAGTAGAAAATAAAAAGATAGAATATTTATCTAATGATGAAAACAAAATAAATAAAGTTCTAAATATACTAAAGGAAAATGAAGTAACACCTGTATGTGTTCAGGAAATAATATATGATGTTTCTAGAAGTATGTTATATATATAAATAGAACAAAAATTCAATAAAAGCTTGCAAAATCTTCAAAATTAGTCTAGAATACTATAAGTAATACATGAATTAAGAAGATAAAATATCGATAAAGATATGGAAAGGAAAAATAGATGGCTGAAAAATTAGTAATAGTTGAGTCTCCAGCAAAAGCTAATACTATAAAGAAATTTCTAGGCGGAAGTACAAAGGTTGTAGCATCAATGGGACATATAAGAGATTTACCAAAATCAAAACTAGGTGTTGATATAGAACATGATTTTGAACCAGAATATATTAATATACGAGGAAAAGGTGATTTGATAAAATCACTAAAAAAAGATGCAAAACAAGCTAAAAAAGTATATTTGGCAACTGACCCTGACCGCGAAGGAGAAGCAATAGCGTGGCACTTAGCTACAATACTTCAAGATGAAAAAGACAAAATAACAAGGGTAACTTTTAATGAGATTACAAAAGGAGCTGTAAAAAAAGCTATAAAAGAACCTAGAAATATAGATATAAAATTAGTAGACGCACAACAAGCTAGAAGAGTATTAGATAGAATTGTTGGATATAAGATAAGTCCATTATTATGGAAAAAAGTTAAAAGAGGCTTATCAGCTGGTAGAGTTCAATCAGTAGCAGTTAAGTTGATAGTAGATAGAGAAGAAGAAATAGAAAAGTTTATTCCAGAAGAATATTGGAATATATATGCTGATCTTGAAGAGCCAGAAAGTAAAAAAGAATTTGAAGCTAGATTTTTTGGAAAAGATAATAAAAAATTAGAATTACATACCAAAGAAGAAGTTGATAAGATCTTAGAAGAAATAAAAAAAGCAAAATATATTGTTAAGGAAATAAAAAAAGGTGAGAAAAAGAGAAATCCTGCACCACCATTTACAACAAGTACAATGCAACAAGAAGCTTCAAGAAAATTAGGATTTACATTAAAGAAAACGATGTCAGTTGCACAAACATTATATGAAGGTGTTAAAGTACAAGATAAAGGTACAGTAGGTTTGATTACATATATGAGAACTGACTCAACAAGAATTTCTGAAGAAGCAAGAGCTGCAATAAAAGAACAAATAATTAATAGTTATGGTGAAGAGTTCTACGAAAATAGATACTATAAAGCTAAAAAAGATTCGCAAGATGCGCATGAGGCGATTAGACCAACATACGCAGATTTAAAACCAGAGAAAATAAAAGATTCATTAACTAAAGACCAATATAAATTATATAAATTAATATACAATAGATTTATGGCAAGTCAAATGACTGCAGCTATATATAACACTATATCTGCAACTATTGATGCAAATGGCTATACATTCAAAGCAAATGGTCAAACTATTAAGTTTAAAGGATTTATGACTATATATGTAGAGGGAACAGATTCAGAAGAAAAAGAAGAAGAGGGAATGTTACCAGAACTAAAAGAAAATCAAGTAGTTGATTTAAAGAAAATAAATCCAAAGCAAAGCTTTACAGAACCACCTGCAAGATATACTGAAGCTAGTTTAGTAAAAGCTTTAGAAGAAAAGGGAATAGGAAGACCAAGTACATATTCTCCAACAATAACAACTATATTAGAAAGAAGATATATAGAAAAAGAACAAAAACAATTAGTTCCAACAGAACTTGGTAAAATTGTAAATAAACTTCTAACTGAAAACTTTAAAGATATAATAAATGTAGAATTTACTGCAAAGATTGAAAATGAATTTGATGAAATTGCAGATGGAAAAGAAGAATGGAAACAGATGATTAGAGAATTCTATGGACCATTTGAGAAAGAGCTAGAGAAAGTAGAAAAAGAATTAGAACATGTTGAATTAGTTGATGAAGTTTCAGATGTAAAATGTGAAAAATGTGGAAGAATGATGGTATATAAATATGGGCGTTTTGGAAAATTCTTAGCTTGTCCTGGATATCCTGAATGTAAAAATACAAAAGCTATAGTAGAAACAATAGAAGTACCTTGTCCAAAATGTAAAGGAACAATACAAGTTAGAAAAACAAAAAGAGGTAGAAAATACTATATTTGTGAAAATAATCCAAAATCTTGTGATTATATATCATGGAATAAACCAAAGCCTGGAGAAGAATGGAATCCAGAAGAAACAAATGACATAAAAAAAGAAACTACAAAAACAAAGAAGAAAAAAACAACAAAGAAGACTAGCAAAAAAAGAAATACAAAAAAATAATAATGCTTGGAAAGTAGAGTAATATAGCAATTACTCTACTTTTACATTATAAAACTATTGACAAAGTTAAATATTTTTGGTATCATTTTAAATGCTTGAGAATATAATTAAATAGAAATATGCGGGAATAGCTCAGTTGATAGAGCGCTGCCTTGCCAAGGCAGAGGTCGCGGGTTTGAGCCCCGTTTCCCGCTCCATATGGCGACATAGCCAAGTGGCTAAGGCACGAGTCTGCAAA
>CAMFER010000028.1 GCA_945949485.1 uncultured Clostridium sp.
GCTTCTAGTAATTGTTTCATTGCAACTACTGCCATTTTAAATTCCTCCCTTTTTGTTATTCTTCCACAAAGTTCTCAGTTTTATCTGGACCTAATAATAGGCACATCCTTAAAAACTCACTCTGTGTGATTAATACGCTAAATATTGTATCAAATTTTTCTTTAAAAATCAACCCTTTTATCAATTTTTTATTTTTTGGCTATTGAAGATCGGTTCTTTTTTATCCATTTTTTTATTTTTTTTAAATTGTTGCTCCAATAATACCAGCATCATTTTCTAATGTTGCCATCTCAATTATTACTTCTTTTCTAGGATTGAATAACTTTCCATCTTGTATTCTCTTCTTCAATTCATTTAAGAATATATCTTCAAAATATATAAAGCTTCCACCTATTCCTATTGCTTCTGGCTCAAATATATTAATTAGATTAGACATTCCTATTGCTAAGTCTTCTGTATAATTTTTTATTAATCTTTCTATTTTTTTGTAATTGCTTGGATTCTCTATTTTTTCTTTTCTTATAATGTTGATTATATCTTTTCCACTTGTGTTTTCATCCAATTTAAATTCTTTTCTAAATTCATCTTTAAAAGCCTTCATTGAAGCATATTTTTCAAAACATCCAAAATTTCCGCAATTACATAATTTTCCTTCTTTTTCTATTATCATGTGTCCAAATTCACAACCGTGGTAATGTTCCTGTATCTAATAACTTATTATCAATTATAACTGCTCCACCTATTCCAGTTCCTATTGTAATAAATACACTTCTTTTATATTTTTTCAAACATCCATATGTATTTTCCGCTAAAGCTGCACATTTTGCATCATTTCTAATTGTAATAGGAATTTTTAGCTTTTTTTCTAATTTTTTTACAATTTCATAATTGTATATATTTAAATTAACAGATTTTACAATTTTATCTTTGTTTACAGTTCCTGGTACAGAAATTCCTATTTTTCTTATATTATATTTTTTCTTTAATTTTTCAACATTTTCTATAATATAATTTTCAACTGATTCTTCAATATTAATTTTATCTTTCTTTAGTAGTCTTTTTTCAATTTTTTCTTCTATTCTTCCATTACTATCTATAACTCCAATAGCAATGTGACTTCCACCTAAATCAATTCCTATTTTCATATTTTTTACCTCTTCTTCTATATTATAAAATATAAAAATGGATAAATAAGAACTGACCCTACTTATCCATTTTTTTATTATTATACTCCATATGCATCGAATAAGAAATTTCCCATATAAACTTGTATACATGGTACTAATACTACTAATACGAAGAATATTAATACTACTCCTACTATTGCATATACAATTTGTGGTAATGCCTTCATTATCTTTGTCATTATATTGTCTATGTCCATTTCCATATATTCTAGCAATTTCTCCATCATTTCTGTCAAGTCAGTTTGCATACCTATTTTCAACATCTCTGTTGTCATTGCTTTTCCTAGTCCTGATTTTTCAAATGGTTCTATCCACGAAGCACCTGTTAATATATTATTTATTGAAGTTTCTATTATTGATAGCATAACATAGTTTTGAATAACATTTTTACTAACTTCTAACGCCTCTTGTATTCTCATACCATTTTTTAAATTCAAAAGCATTGCTTTCATTAATCTTGAAAAGTCTAATGCATATATTAATTCTCCAAATATTGGCATTTTATATTTAAAATAATGAAAATTATATTTACCTTTTGGAGTATTTATATAGAATAATACAGCACCTACTATTACTAATATAAACAAGGTAGGTATATACCAATATTTTATTAACATATCAGCAACATCTGCAAACCATAGTGTAATTGCTGGTAATTTTTCATTTGAACCTAATTCATCAAATACTCCCTGAATTGCTGGTATAGCTATTAACGTTCCAGCAAACAACATAACAATAAGTAAAACAAATTGAATAAGATTAGGTATCAAAATTGATCTCAATTTTTTATTTAATGCTTCAGTATCATCTAGATATTTTACCGCTTGTTCCAATGAATTTGTAAGTGAGCCTGAAAGCTCTCCCACTTTTATCATATTAATATATATATATGGGAATACATTAGAATAATATTCCATTGTTGTATACATATTTTCTCCAGCTTCTAGTCCTGCCAAAATATCTTCTAATATTCCTCTGAAGGATATATTTTCAGTACTTTGTATTATTGTATTTAATGCATGTATGTTATTAAAGTTAGCCTTTTTCAATAGATAAAAATTTTGAGTAAAAACAACTATATCTCTTTGTGTGATCTTTTCAGTTTTTGCAAAATATAAATTGACTTTTTCTTTAGTTGACAAAGTTTTAGCTTTTTTTGCTCCAATTTGTGTAGTGTTAACATTTTTCATTATTTCTTGTATATTAGTAACATTTTTCTTTTGCTTTTTTTGTTTGTTTAAAGATCTATATGACAATTGCTCTATAGAAATTGGAGTAAGATTATTGTTTTTTAATGCTTTTATTAAATTTTGTCTGCTAGCTGATTCTACTCTATTTCTAACTATTAAACCTGACTTTGTTACAGCTCTATACATATACGTAGGCATGTTCTTTTATCCTCCTTATATTATCTTCTTTTATTATAATATTCTTTTGTTTTTATTTATTTTTTCTTATCTTTAATTGCATTATTGTTCTATTTAATGTTTCTATATTTTTCTCTTCTATTTGTGCCTTAGCTTGATCTAATGTTATTTTATCTTCAACAAATAGTTCTGCAAGTGAATTTATTAATCCAATACTTCCTTTTTCTAAATTACTTTGTATAGCATCTTCTATTTCAGAAACGCTTAATTTTTCTTTTCTTATTATTCCCGCTACAATATTATCTACAACCATTACTTCTGGTACTAAAACTAATTTTCCATCTCTTCCTTTTAATAATCTTTGTGATACAACTAATTTTAATAAAGCTGATAATAGATATTTTATAGTAGCTTGATCTCTAACTTCATAGAAGTTTATCATTCTGTCTATTGTTTCAGCACATGATTTTGTGTGAAGTGTACCTATTACTAAATGTCCTGACTCTGCCATTTCTATTGCTGCCTCCATAGTTACTTTATCACGAATCTCTCCTATTACTAGAATATCACAGTCCTCTCTTAAAGAGTTTTTAACTCCATCACCAAATGTTAAACTATCTCTTCCTTTTCCAACTTCTTTTTGTACTATTAAAGATTTTTTTGAATGATGTTTATATTCAACTGGGTTTTCTAATGTTAATATCTTTTTATTTTGATTTTCATTTATATAGTTGATAAGAGCATTCAATGTTGTACTTTTACCTGAGTTTGTTTTACCAGTAACTAATATAAGTCCTTGTGGTTGGTATGTCATCCTTCTTACAATATCAGGAACACCTAAAGATTCATATGATGGTAATTCGTTTTTAATTAATCTTAATGTACATAATGGAATATCATCAGATAATGAAATATTAACCCTTAGACGAATGTCTCTATGTATATAAGACATGTCTAATTTTCTTGTTGAATTGAATACTTCATCTTTTTCCACATTTCCTTTTACTAAAGTATCATATACTTCATACATATCTTCTGGTGTTAATATTTTGCTATTTTCTACTGGTATTAAATCTCTTGCTATTCTAAGCATAGGTTTATTTCCACTAATCAAATGTACGTCTGAGGCATCTAATCTCATTGCTTCATCTAATATTTTTCCTAGGTTCATAATTTCCTCCTTAGTAAATTAATAATTTTTTATTTAATTCTTGCAAAGTTGTTTCTCCCTTAATTATTTTATTTATACCATCAACAACTAAAGGTTTATATCCATGTCCTAAAGCTTCTTTCTTTATTTCCAAACTAGATTTTCCATTCATTATCATTTCTTTTATTTCTTCATCTAAATCTAATATTTCAAAAATACCAATTCTATCATAATATCCAGTATTATTACAGTGTCTACAGCCTACTGCATCATAAGTTTTTCCTTTCAAGTCAAATTCTACACCATATCTATTACCTATTGTTGTAATTATTTTCTTTTCTTCTTCACTAAATTTTCTTTCTCTCCTACATTCTGGACAAAGTTTTCTTACTAATCTTTGGGAAATTGAAGTTGCTAAAGTACTTGCAATATCATAATCAGATAATCCCATTTTTCTTAATCTTGTAATTACTTCTATTGCATCTATAGTATGAATTGTAGATAAAACGTAGTGTCCAGTTTGTCCAGCTTGTATTGCTATCTCTCCTGTTTCTCTATCACGTATTTCCCCTACTAATATTATGTCTGGATCTTGTCTTAAAACAGTTCTTAAAGCTCCAGAAAAAGATGTTTTTCCTTCTTCTATTTCAACCTGATTTAAGCCTTCTATTCTTATTTCAACTGGATCTTCTATTGTTGTTATATTTATTTCTGGACTATTTAAATAATCTATAATACTATATAAGCTTGTTGTTTTACCTTCTCCTGTTGGAGCAGCCAAAATTGTTATACTGTTTTTCTTATTTATACTTTTTTTCAATTCTTCCTCAGTTGCTGGGAATCCTAAGTCAAATATATTTCTAATATTAGTATTTTTCTTTAATAATCTTAAAACAAATTTTTCTCCATATACATTTGGTTGTGAAGAAACACGTATATTGTAATCTTCATAAAGAAGTATTCTTCCATCTTGTGCTTCTTGCTTTTCTTGGTGCATATTAGAAATTGCTTTTAATCTTCCAATTATTTGATGTTGTTTTTCACTATTAATTTTAGCTGCAGTAAATAATTCTCCGTCTATTCTATATCTTACTCTTAAATAATTTTGCATAGGTTCTATATGGATATCACTTGCTCTTCTTTTAATTCCAGTCTTGATTATACTATCTACCAATCCGGTTATATTATTGTCTCTTCCTGCAACTTCGAAATTTTCTTCAACTGTTCCTTCAAAAGATTTTAGTATTTTTATAATGTCACTCTCAAATGTTATATATGAATCCATAACTAATCCTTTGTTTAGTAAAAGCAATCTAATATTTTCCATATTTTTATTGTTTGCAGTATCAGCGAAACAAACTTTTACTTTTCCAGAAGAAATTTCAAATGGAACTACTTTATTCTTTTTTGCTACATCTAAAGAAATATAATCTGTTATTTTTAATTTTAAATTAGATTGTGTTAATAATATTCCTTTTGTTCCTACTATTTCTCCTATAGCCTGAATTAATTTGTTTGGTTCACATGCATTTAGAATGTATAAAATATCACCAATTTTCTTATCTGGATTAGTTTTTTGATATTCTAATGCATCTTCTATGTTTTTTTCTGTTACAACACCTTTTTTTACTAACTCAACCCCTATAGGTTGTCTTTTTCTCATGTCCATATCTTATATTTCCTTTCTTTAGTATTCTACTTAATTATACTATATTTTTTTAATTTATTGTACAAAATACATAAATTACATATATTTTCTATTTTAACGTATATGAAGTTTTAGTAGTTCTTCCTTTTATCACCATGCTGACATCAATTATTGACTTCTCATTTTCAATTCTATAATTAAATGTACATTCTTCAACATCTTTACATATTTTTACTTTATTCATATAAATTCCCTTATTTTCTTGTATAAATGTATACTGAACTCCATTATCAAATATTATATAGTCAGAATCATATTTTAATACTTTTATTCCCTCTTTATTTACTTCGTTTGAAAAATATGTATTAAAATTTGTATATTCTTCTAAAGGATTTGTCTCTTCTAAATCATTTATATTTTTGAAGAAAATTCCACTAATTACTGCAATAATTCCTACAACTATGCTCATAACTATAATATATATTGTCAAAGATATCAACGTTACACCTTTTTCTGATTTCATATATTAATTCTCCTTTGAAAGTATTGTAGATAACTCTACATTTTCTTCTGTGCCGTTATACATATAACTTATTTTTACTGTGACTTTTTTTACCAAATTGGGTATTTTATATTCGTTTCCTTCAATATCTGCATAATCTAAAACTGATATTGTTTTATAAAATCCTTCTGTTCCTGTTGGTTGATTTACTAAGCTATTTCCATCCATGTCTTGAGTACTATTTTTGTTTAAACTTTCAAATTTTGAAAACCCTTGATTTTTAACATTTTCAATTTCATTTATTGCAATATATAAAGCTTCTGATTTTCTATCTAATTCTTTTGATGTATTTTTTATATTTGCTAAAATAACCGCTATAATAGATACAAATATAAAAATTACAACAACTGATATTGAAATGTCTATTCCTGTTACACCTTTTTCGTTTTTCAAATTCATATAAATCTCCTTTATGAAATATATACCGTATAGAACAACGCAAATAAAAATATTATTAGATTGCTAACTCCTAAATAAAATCCTATTGATAATTCATCATATAACTGTTTATCTGTCTTTCTATTTTTGCTTTTTAATGCTTGTAATTTGCTTAGTAACATATATATCGCAATTGTTAAAAGTGCAAATATAACTGATGTTGCTGTTATATATTCTCCTGTGAAAATAATCATATTTATTAGCATAATTAATATTCCATTTGTGTATGTACTTTTAGCATATTTTTTAAGAGTAACTGTGTCTAGCAAAATTACTATTATATATAGGATTAAATATATACCATATCTATATATATTAGCTTTTTCTACTATGCATAGATATACCATATACATAATAGATATTACCACACCATATATATTGACAGATTTATTAATACTTCTATTTTCTTTATCTATACCAACAATTAAGATTATATATGTAATAAATAGAACATAGAAGCTATATTCTGCTATTTTGATTACGCTCATTGTATTAATGTCTAGTTTCATAACATAAGCTAGTAACGCAAAACTTATACCTGATAATATCTCTAATATTAGATATCTAGGTCTTATTTTTTGCTTACAATATCTGCATTTTCCTCCTAAAAATATATAACTTAATATTGGTATTAAATCTAATAATCCTAACTTGTGATTACATTTAGGACAATATGAATGTGTATGTGTAATATCTTGTCTTTTTGGAATTCTATATACCGCTAATGTATAAAAACTTCCAAATAAACTTCCTATTATAAATAATATTATATATAAAAATAAATTCATGATACTTTTCCTTATTACTATTTTTTAAATTTAGCCATACACACTTAGTGTGCGTATGGCTATTATATATTGCTATATCTTATTGTCCTGGTGCTGTTGTAGAAATTGCTCCTGTATCTGTAACTACATAGAAAGCATTACCACCTATTGTTACAGTAAAATATTTTGTAGTAGTTCCTTGTTCTGTAGAGCAACTAACATCTAAATTAGAATTTTGTTTTTTTGTTAATGCTATTAAGTTTGTATTATTTATTACATTTTCTGATCCTACATATGTTGGATCTAATTTATTTGAAAGTATTTGTGCAACTGCTAATTTTAAAGCTTCTTCTGCACTAGCCTTAGTTGTTGCTGTTTTTGCATTATTTGCTTGTGTTAATATACCATTTTGTCCTGTTAACATAGCAATTGATACCCCAGCTAAGATTAATAATACAATGATTGTTATTACTAAAGCTATTAAAGTTATACCTTTTTGATTTCTCATCTTTAATTTCCTCCTAAAATTTTCATATTAGTTATTAGGTGTTATTGTTATTGTATTGTCTTTAATTCCACCATTTTCTATATCAAAATCAACTGTATATGATTTTGTTGCAGTATAATTATAAGTTATAGTTCCGCCTGTTGTAGCTGTTCCAGATGTTGTTGAAGCTGTATTAGCACCATGATCTGCATTTATTGCTTCTACAATTGTATCATAATTTAAAGCCTCATATTTGTTTTCACTTATATCATCGTATAAATCAGCATTAATTGTTGATACTGCAAGATTTATTTCTTCTTTTATTTCTGCTTCTATTGTTGATGTTTGTGCATTATTTGCTTGTGTTAATATACCATTTTGTCCTGTTAACATAGCAATTGATACCCCTGCTAAAATTAATAGTACAATTATTGTAATTACTAAAGCAATAAGTGTTATACCTTTTTGATTTTTCATCTAAACTCCCTCCTTTTCTTTTGAATTATTTATTTTGGTATATATCCACATTTTGTGAACATAACGTTAATAACTAAAATATTATTTTATTCCCTTATCTGGGTAATATCCTTCTGAAGTAGAAGTATTGTTATTTGTACCTGTAGATGTACTTCCAGAAGATGTATTTGAAGAATTATTTCCATTATTATTTCCTGTATTATCTTCACTTACTGCGGCAAATGGATTTGCCTTTCCTGGTTTGTATTCTTGCATTTGTTTATAATTGTTTAAATCAGATGAATTTATTTCATACGTCATTACAAGTTGACTTTCATCTATAGTATCACTACTTGCTAGTTCCTCTTCCACTGCTTCTGTTCTTACATAAGATACTGGATTTGGAACAGTCTTTGATATAGGAACATATTCATAAAGTAATATTCCTAAAATTAATATTATAGCTAAACATAATAGCAATATTATAATTATTTCTTTTATAACATTTTTAGCCATTTTTTTCTTCCTTTCCAATTATTTTGCTGTTGCATTAGATGTATAATTTGTATTATTTGTAGAATTTGTATTATTTGTAGAATTTGCTGTATTACTTGTATTTTCAGAATTTGTATTTTTAGTTTGAGTTTGTTGAGTTGTTTGAGATATATCTAAAATTGTAATACTGTTACAAGTAAATGTTGCTTGAAGTTTAGAACCATTTGGTACCATTTTAAATGCTTCTATTTTAAATCCTAATTTGCTATCATTTTCAATATCAGATATAAATTCTGTTATTCCAACATAAGTACCAGTAGCTGTAATATTTAAATTATATACATCTGAAGTATTTCCTTTTACAATATCAATTTTAACATCTACGCCTTCAGCATCAGCATGGTTTCCTAAAAGAACCCATAAAGTTTCTAATGTATATTTTTCTATTTGATTAGCTGCTTGAATATCTCCTTCACTACTAACCGTTGTCATATCTGTATATTCTTGTTTCTCTTGTTCTAGTTTCTTTGAACTATCATTAAGTGTACTTAAAGCTTGTTTATAATCTTTTTCAACTAGTTTACTTGCTTCTTGAACTTTTTCATCTAATAGTTCATTTTTTTCTCTAATACCAGTTATTCCTAATATTTGAAAGTTACCAATTGAAACTCCTTTAAATCCAATATATCCAGCTAAGGCAACTAGTAAAGCAATGAGAATTAGTATCAATATTTTTTTCATGGTAAATCTCCCTCTATTTTTATAGTAACAGTATTATTATCTTTTTGACCTGCTGTAGAAATTACATTTGTTAAGATAACATCAGTTTTTAATTTTGCTGTAAAATAGCCAAGTTGATCATATTTATCTGATTGTGCACTAATAACTATATGTGTTCCTGTTGTGTTTTCTATAGATGTTAATTGTACACTTGCAGGTATTATTGACATTATTTGATTCAATAAATTTGGTATTGCATTTCTAATTTTGTTTCTATCTGTTACTCTATCATTTGCTTCTTCTAGATTTTTAATCATATTTGTATATTCATTTGTTCTAGATTTAATTTGTTCATTATCATTATTAACTTTTGCTATTTCAGCATTTGTTGAAGTAATAGATTCTTCTGCTTCTGCTTGTTTTTTATTCATTTGATTTGCTAACAATGATGAAAATCCGCTGTAAATTACAACTAATAAACCAACTGTAACAGCTACCCTTAAAAGTCCTATTTCTGTCTTGTCTAATTTTTGTCCTAAATCCCAAGTAAATAGTCCTCCTAAGTTTTTCTTTTCTTTATCACTTTTTCCTGGAGATATCTCTACTTTTAGCCAGTCTGGAATTCTTTCTGAAAGACTTAGATTTTTAAAGTTCATTCCTGTTATTCCTTCATTTAATCCCATTAAAGCTAATGCAATAGCTGAATTCACTTCAATATAATCTTTTACATTTATATCCTTAGTTTGATTTACGAAATATGGTTTTAATATTTCGCATTCTACTTCAGACAAATATTCTTGAAAATATAAATCAACATTATTAATTAGTGCTGCTGTTCCTGTTATATATACTTTTGTGATTTTTTCTGTTGTAGCATTTATTGCTTTTCTTATATGTCCTACTATATTATATAATGTAGGCATTATATCTTCTAAATATAAAGATGTATCTGATTGTAATTCGCTTCCTTCTGAAGTATATATAGTTGTATTTTTACATATTTCATAAGATTTTGAATATGAATTTTCTTTTAGATTAATTCTACTTAAAATGTCATTGCTTCCTTCGTCAATAACTTGAACATCCCATACTTTGTTATCTATGATTGTAGTTATTGTAGTTTTGTCTTCCATATTTACAATTAAAGAATTTTGATTTTTATCAATTTCAGAAGTATCTAGTAAGTTTGGTATAGACATTGAAATCGGTGACACATTTGTTAACTTATATCCTTCAATTTGTTGCATTCTTTTATTTAATTCAATTTTATTTGCTGCTATATGAATAATTTTTATTTTTTCTTTATCTAGTTTATTATCTACTACAGCAAATCTACTTTCAAAAGCATTTGGATTGTAGTTTTTATCTACGCAATAAGATTCAAACTCAGTTTTTATTGCCTTTTGTAAATCTTTTTTTGTAAGTAATGCAAACATATCAAAATAATTATACATTTCTTCAGACAAGTTAACACTAATAGGTGTTTTTTGGCTATATGTTTCTTCTATTACTTGATCAATAGCTTCACCTATTTTGTCATAAAACTTAATACCAAAAGATTCAACTTTTATATTTTCTTTTTCTTTTGAAACTTTGGCATATTTAATTAAATGTTCATCGATAAATAAGCCTAAACAATTTGACATTTTCTTCTCCTTATTTTTATATTTTATATTATATTTTTTGCAATTTATTTTTTTAGATACTTGAAGTTTTTTATTTTTTTTCCATTTTCTTCTTTTACACGCATAGCATTATATTTATATTTTATAATTTATAGAGAAAAAGTCAATAGATTTAATCCAACTGTAATGTAAATGTAATATTCTTGTAACATTGTGTCTAAACATTAATTTTTTCCATTATTTCTAGTATGTTCTAAATATTTTGCAAATATAAAATCCATCTGAAATTTCGTTTTGGTAGACTTGTAATGTTCCCTCTTTTTCCAAATATTTATTAAAATAATTATTATTTTCAAGTTTAATTTTTTCTATTTCAAAATTCTCGTTATTTGCTAAAAATTCTTCAATAATTTCCTTATTTTCCTCTTTTAATATACTACATGTTGAATAAACTAATTTGCCTCCTACTTTCAAATATTTTGAACAAGTTTCCAATATATTTTTTTGTATATTCCCTATTTCTAAAATGTCCTTTTCCTCTCTATTCCATTTTATATCTGGTTTTCTTTTTAATACTCCTATTCCCATGCATGGTACATCTAAAAGAATTTTATCAAATTTATTTATATATTTTTCATTATATACTGAAGCATCATTAACTTCTGTTTCTATATTCGTAATACCTAATCTTTTTGCATTTTGTCTTACTAAATCTACCCTGTGAAGATATAAATCCCAAGCAATTATTTTTCCTGTATTTTTCATAATTTCAGCTAAATATGTAGTTTTCCCTCCTGGACTACTACAACAATCTAAAACTTCTTCCCCTTCTTTTGGATTTAATATTTTTGCAGTAAGTCCTGCAGCTTCATCTTGAATTGAAAATAAACCTTCTTTGAATCCTTCAATTTTTTCGACACCACTGGATTTTTTCAGTATTAAAAAATCATCTATTACACCTTCTATATTTTCTATGTTTTGCTTATTTAATTTTTTTATTAATTCTTCTTTGTTTGTTTTTAAAGTATTTACTCTAATTGATAAACTAGGTCTTAGATTAGAACATCTACAAATTTCCTCAACCTCTGTTAATGTTTTTTCCTCTGATAATTTTTGTATTATCCATTTTGGCATAGAATATACTTTTGATAATCTTTCTATATCATCTTCTATTTTTTTTAATTCTTCATAATCTTTTTCAGATACTTTCCTTAAAACAGCATTTACATATCCTATACTTCCTCTATTACCATATTTTTTAGCCAAATTAACACTTTCATTTACTGCTGCTGATTTTGGAATTTTGTCTAAGAAAATAATTTGATATATTCCCATTCTCAAAATATTAATTATCCAAGGTGAAATTTTCTTTAATTTAATTTTTGAATGTTTTTCTATTATTGAATCAATTGTAAGTTTCCAAGTTACAACTCCATAAGTAATTTCAGAAATTAATCCTATATCTCTTGTTTTTAATTCTTTTTGATTGTTATTTATCATTTCATTTAACACAATATTTGAAAAAGCTTTTTCTTTATCAATTTTATATAATGTTTTAAGTGCTATTTCTCTTATTTTATCCACCATTTTTTTATTTATTATTTTCTATAACTTGTATAAAAAATATCTCCTTTCTAAATTTATTAAGGTTTCTCCAAACTCATTATATCTTTTTTTGATATAAATTTCCATATAACTTGTATATTTTTTTATTTTTTGTAAAAGCTATTTATAAAGATTTTAGGAGGTAATTATGGATATTAAAAAACATTTAATAATAACTGGTAATTCTACTATTTCATGGAAAGATGCTATTGTTAAAGCAATTGCCGAGACTTCAAAAAGTATTGATTATATTTCAGAAGTTAAAATATTAGAGCAAAGAGCAACTATTGATGGAGATAAAATCGCAGAATATTTTGTTGATTTAGATTTAAGTTTTTTAGTTGATCTAAATAGAAAAAATAATAATTAAGGAGTAGTTTTATGAATCCAATTGAATCTAAAGAAATTTATAAAAAATATGTTGATAAAAAAACCCCTAACTCTCCCATAGTAAAAAATTGTATTAAAGCTTTTTTAGTAGGTGGCTTAATTTGTACAATAGGACAAATTATACTTAACATCTGTAAAGAACGTGGTCTAGATGCACAAATTTCAGGAACTATAGTTTCTATACTTCTTATAGGATTATCAGCTTTTCTTACTGGTCTTAATTTATTTAATAAAATTGGTAAATTTGCAGGAGCTGGATCTTTAATTCCAATAACTGGTTTTGCTAATTCTATAGTTTCACCTGCTATGGAATACAAATCAGAAGGTTATGTAATGGGAGTTGGTGGAAAAATGTTTACTGTAGCAGGACCTGTACTTGTATTTGGTATTTCTGCTTCTGTAATTGTTGGGATAATATATTTAATTTTTAATGCTCAATCAATTACTTTAATTTAGTTTTAAGCAAATATATTATATATTTTCTGCATAAATCCATTTTATATACAAGGAGTTGATTTTTTGAAAAAAATAGGTAAACAAACTATAAAATTTGATAATCCCCCAACAATTTTAGAATGTAACAGTATTGTAGGTCCAAAAGAAGCTCAAGGTCCTCTTTCAAAATATTTTGATTTGACTTTAGATGATGAATTTTGGGGAGAAAAAAGCTGGGAAAAAGCTGAAAGTAAAATTATTAAAGAGACTCTAAATGGAGTTATTAATAAAGCTGGTATAGCAGTAAATCAAATTGATTGTATTTTTGCTGGAGATTTATTAAATCAATGTCTATCTTCTAGTTTTGGCTTAAGAAATTTTCCAATACCATATTTTGGTACTTTTGGTGCTTGTTCTACTTTTGTTGAATCTATGTCTTTAGGAGCTATATGTACAGAGGCTTTTGCAAGTCATGTATTATGTGCTACATCCAGTCATTTTTGCAGTGCCGAAAAACAATTTCGTTTTCCTTTAGAACTTGGAAATCAGAGACCTCAAAGTAGTCAATGGACTGTTACTGGATCTGGCGCAGCTATTCTTTCTAAAGAAGGTTCTGGTCCTTTTGTAACCCATATAACGCCTGGAAAAATTGTGGATATGGGAATAAAAGATGCAAATAATATGGGGGCTGCAATGGCTCCTGCCTTTGCAGATACTTTATTAACTCATTTTTTAGACACTGGCAGATCTCCTACTTATTATGATGCTATATTTAGTCGGAGATTTAGGTTATATTGGGAAAGACATAGTAATTGATATACTAGCATCACAAGGATATAACATTAAATCTAACTATAACGACTGTGGTGTTATGATTTTTGATAAAGATAAGCAAGATACTCATAGTGGTGGTAGTGGTTGTGCGTGTTGTGCAACAGTATTTTCAGGATATATATTTAAAAAATTAAAAGAAAAGAAATTAAAAAGAGTTTTATTAATTGCAACTGGTGCATTAATGAATTCTACAAGTGCTCAGCAAGGTGAATCTATTCCTGGAATAGCTCATGCAATTAGTATAGAAATTTAAGTAGAAAGGATAAAAACTATGAATATAAATTGGAGTAATGTTTTTGATTGGATAATGCTTCTTAAGTGTTTTGTTACAGGAGGACTTATTTGTATAATAGGACAAATTTTAATTGATAAAACAAAACTAACTTCAGCAAGAATTTTAGTAATATTTGTAACAACTGGTGCTATTTTAGGTGGATTAGGAATTTATCAATATTTAGTTGATTTTGCTGGAGCTGGCGCTACCGTTCCACTTACAGGTTTTGGATATAACTTGTCCAAAGGAGCTATAGAAGCTGTTCAACAATATGGTTTAGTAGGTGCTTTTATAGGTGGTGTAAAAGCTGCTGCAGGGCGGAATTGCAGCAGCAGTATTTTTCCGGATATATTGCTTCTTTAATTTCAAAACCAAAAATGAAAAAACAATAAAAAAAGAACTGAATTTGAAGTTATCTTTATACTTCTTTTTCAGTTCTGTTTTTTATTATGCTTTTTTTGCAATTTCAGCTATTTCTGTGAAAGCTTTTGGATCTGATACAGCTATTTCAGCTAACATTTTTCTGTTTATTGAAACATTTGCTTTCTTTAAACCAGCTATCATTTTGCTGTATGTTGTTCCATTAATTCTTGCTGCTGCATTAATTCTAGCTATCCATAATTTTCTAAAATTACTTTTCTTATCTTTTCTTCCTACATATGCATAAGATAATGATTTTAAAACTGCTTGGTTTGCGTTTCTAAATCTGTAATGTTTTGCACCATAGTATCCTTTTGCTTGTTTTAATACTTTTTTATGTCTTGCTCTTGTTGTTCTTGCTGTTTTTACTCTTGCCATTTATTTCACCTTCCTTATTTTCTACTTTTCTTATTAATTTCCATATGGTAATAATTTCTTTATTGTATTTTCGCAAGTTTTGCTTGCATAAGCATTTTGAATCTTTCCAGATTTCTTTTGTCTTTTTGTTTTGTTTGCTAATAAGTGTCTTCTGTTTGATTTTGTTCTTTTAACTTTTCCTGTAGCTGTTAATGAATATCTTTTTTTAGCAGCTTTATTTGTTTTTAATTTTGGCATAACTATGTACTCCTTTCATATTTTGTTTTTATATTTATATCTTAAGCGTTTTTCTTTGCTAAGATTGTAAACATGTTTCTACCTTCTAACTTAGGTGCTTTTTCTACTGTTGCTATATCTCCTAAAGCTTCTATAAATTTGTTTAATACAACTTCTCCCGCTTTAGAGTTATTGACTTCTCTTCCTCTAAATCTTACTGTGATTTTTACTTTGTTTCCATCTTCTAAAAATTTTCTTGCATTTTTAGATTTGAATCCGAAGTCATGTTCTTCGATATTTGGAGTTACTCTTAATTCTTTTACTTCTAGAACTTTTTGTTTCTTTTTAGCTTCTTTTTCCTTTTTAGCTTGCTCAAATTTGTATTTTCCATAATTCATTATTTTGCAAACTTGTGGATTAGCATTTGGAGCAACTAAAACTAAGTCTAAGTTTTTCTCCTCTGCTTTTTCTAAAGCTTCTCTTATTGAAACAACTCCAATTTTTTCTCCTTTGTCACCTATTAATTGAACTTCCTTTGCTCTTATTTGTTCATTGATTGGTAATTCTTGTTTTATAAAAAACACCTCCAAAATAAAAAAATTTGACTTTTGTTACAAGTCAAACTAAAACACATAATACTAGTAATAAATTACTAAATTATTTATTTTCTAACCTTTTTCCTCATTAGATAAGGTGAGAAGTTTTTCCTTCTTCTTGTAACGAATAATATTATACATTATATTTTTTTGTTTGTCAATACTTTACAACATATTTTATAAAGGCACCACAAAGCGTGGCGCCATATTATATTATTTTCGACATATTTCGTGCAACATTTTATTTGTGGAAACAGTGTCCTACAAATATATTGCTGGGCGGAAGCCGAGGTAGCCGTTAGTAGCGTCTGGAGAATTGTAGCTACGATCGTAACTAGGATTGTTGGAAGCGCTAAAGTTGCAAGTGCCTCCTCTAAGGACTTGGTAATCAGGTAACACAGCTTCTGTTGTCCATTCTCCTAAATTTCCTGCTAAATCATATATATTATTTGCTTTTGTTTCTTCTTTTGATCCTGTATTTATTAATCCTGTTGTTCCTGAAAATGTATCATCATAGTAGTTTCCCCAATCTTTACTATCTCCTACTATTTGCATTTCTGTTTTATTTCCTGTTTCATATATCCATCCTAATGTTCTATCCCATGCTGATCCTGTTAATAATGAACATGTATAACTTTTTCCTGTATATTTACTTGTACATTTTTCTAATGCAGTTGTATATGATATATTATTCCATGATGCTTTATCTTTTTGAACTATTATACTGTCATTACTGTTACTAGCCTCATATCTTCCTATAAAAAATCCTCCATTATCATTTACAGATTTTTTAGTTTCTTCTGGATCTTTAAATGCTGTTTTATACCTTTCCTTTATCATTGTTTCTGTTTCTTCTTTAGGTGGTAGTCCTATGTCAGCTAAATATTCTTCTAAGTTTTGATATCCTTTTGCTTTTGCCATTTTTTCTGTTAATGTATCAAGTTCCCACATTCTTTGTGCATATAGGCTATATACATTTATTTCTACTTCTTTTGTTTCTCCTCCTGATGTTACTGATAATTTATATATTCCATTTATTGTTGGTTCTTGGTCTTGTTTACTATATGTTTTTCCTGGGTTGCTTTCTGTTAATATATTGTCTCCATATGGGTCTGTTAATGTTATACTTTCTATTTCTTCCTTACTTGTTACATCTATTTTTATCTTTTGGTTTTTATCTACTGGTACCCATACAAAT
>CAMFER010000029.1 GCA_945949485.1 uncultured Clostridium sp.
AAATATTAAAAAAACTTTTAATATTTCTATTGACAATTAATAGTTAGTCTCCTAATCAGTTTAATACTTGTATATTTTATCTTAAATATATATTTTAGTCAAATTAATAACTTTTCTTTTACATTATAAGTTATATTTTTTTATTTTACTGGATATACTTTTAATATATATTTTTAATTTTAATAATATATACATATTAAGGAGGTAGTTTTATGAATTATGATAGAATAAATCAAATATTAAATAATGATAAAAAATTTGATGTTTTTTATGAAGATAGACCTGTATGGATTCAAGGAATAAATGAAGAAAGAGCAAAAATTGGCTTCATTGACAATTTTGAAGAAAAAGATGTCTTTATAAAAGATTTATATGAAAGAAATTTGGACAACTAGTTAATTTTTTATATCCTAAACTTTATTAATAATAACAAAAAAGTAACAGGAATTACCTGTTACTTTCTGTCTGTGTATGGCATTATAAATTTTAAAATTTTCTCAAAAGGTATTTCATAAGATTCAAAATTTTGACTAATCAATTCGTAAAGTTTTCCATCCACATGATTTCTTTCTTCTTCAGATAAAAATACTTTAACATCTCGAAAGTTTTCTTTTCCTTTATCAAGGAAAACAAATCTTATATAATATCCCTTTAATTTGTCATCCTCAGAAAATCCATTTTCAATTGGAGTAATCAGATAACTCCGAATGTAGATTTTGCCATCAGCTGTCATGTTATCTACTCCTTTCTAATTATACGGCAAGTGGTATGATTATAGCACCATTACGTCGTAATTGCAAGTTAATTTGATTTAATTTGATTTAATTTAAGAATTTAATATATTTTTATTTGTTATTTTTATCTAAAATTCTATTTTTTCTTCAATCCAATTTTCAAGTTCATCTATTTTTATTCTAACTTGTTCCATAGTATCTCTATCTCTAATTGTAACTGCTTCATCTTCTAAAGTATCAAAGTCTATTGTAACACAATATGGAGTTCCTATTTCATCTTCTCTTCTATAACGTTTTCCTATGCTTCCTGCCTCATCATAGTCACACATAAATTTCTTTGATAATCTATCATATACTTCATTAGCTTTATCTGACAATTTTTTAGATAATGGTAATACAGCAACTTTATATGGAGCCAAAGCTGGATGTAAGTGCAATACTGTTCTAGTATCACCTTCTGCTATTTCTTGTTCTTCATAGCTATTGCATAAAAATGCTAAAACAACTCTATCAGCTCCAAGTGATGGCTCTATTACATAAGGAATATATTTTTCATGAGTTTCTGGATCTTGATATGTTAAATCTTGTTTTGAATGTTCCATATGTCTAGATAAATCATAATCTGTTCTATCAGCAATTCCCCATAGTTCACCCCATCCAAATGGGAATTTAAATTCAATATCTGTAGTTGCTTTACTATAGAATACTAATTCATCTTCTGAATGATCTCTTAATCTAATATTTTCTTTCTTCATTCCTAAATCTAATAACCATTTTTCTGAATAATCTTTCCAATATTTAAACCATTCTAAATCAGTACCTGGCTTGCAGAAGAATTCCATTTCCATTTGTTCAAACTCACGAGTTCTAAAAGTAAAGTTTCCTGGTGTAATTTCATTTCTAAACGCTTTACCAATTTGTGCAATTCCCATTGGCATTTTCTTTCTTGAAGTTCTTAATACATTTTTAAAGTCCACAAAAATACCTTGTGCTGTTTCAGGTCTTAAATATATCTCTGAAGTAGCTCCTTCTGTTACACCTTGATAAGTTTTAAACATTAAATTAAATTTTCTAATTCCTGTAAAATTAGTTTTTCCACAATTTGGGCAAGGAATTTTATTCTCCTCTATAAATTTTGTTAATTCTTCTTCAGACATTCCATCTGCTATCATGTCATTTCCTTTTTCATGAGCCCATTCTTCTATTAATTTATCAGCTCTGTGTCTTGTCTTACATTCTTTACAATCAATTAAAGGATCTGAAAAACCTCCAACATGACCTGAAGCAACCCATGTCTCTGGGTTCATTAATATAGCTGCATCTAACCCAACAACATTTTTTTGTTCTTGTATGAATTTCTTTCTCCAAGCATTTTTTACGTTATTTTTAATTTCATTTCCTAAAGGACCATAATCCCAAGTATTAGCTAAACCTCCATAAATTTCTGACCCTGGGTATATAATCCCCCTGTTTTTGCAAAGTGCAACTAAAGTTTCCATTGAATCAACCATAATTTCTCCTTTCCACTGGTTCCACCAACCAAGTGTTTCACATATTTTAATATTTTTTGTCGAATTTTGTTATTAGTTAAAATAAAAAATATACTTTCCTCCTTAGCTAATAACAAGCTAGGGACGAAAGTATATTTTCCGCGTTTCCACCCTAATTCCTAAAATATATTTTAGGCACCTTAATTTTAATAATTGCTCCAAAGCTCCCCATATGTTTTTTATTACCAATCTTTCAGCTTTAGATTAGCTCTCTTATAAATAAAAAGTACATATTTTTTCTTTTTCATCGCAATTTTATATTTAGTTTCATATATTGTATTATCGAAAATAAAAAAAGTCAATATTTTGTTCAAAAAAACTTGATAATTTATTTTTTTTATGCTAATATATTAATGTTGTTATATAAGAACGTAGGGGTATAGTGTTAATGGTAGCACATCGGTCTCCAAAACCGCCTGTGAGGGTTCGAATCCTTCTACCCCTGCCATTTTTTTGTCTTTTTTTATCATTCTTTTATTTTGAGGTGATCATATTTTTTCATATTTAAGACTTTTTTTCTTTTTAATTTTATCAATTTTAATATTTATATGTATTTTTTTCATACCATTAACTTCTCAAAATGAGTATTTTACTAATCCAAGTAATTCAGAAATAATTCAAATAAATCCTAATGGTTTTGTATGGCCACTTCCACGGATATACACGAATCAGTTCATATTTCGGAAAGAGAGAATCCCCTACAAGTGGTGCTTCTTCTTATCATAGTGGTATTGATATTCCTGCACCTGAAGGTACTAAATTTATTGCTATTGCAGATGGTAAAATAACATTCACTAAATTTCTAGGAGCACGGACGGATATACTATAACTCTCTCTTTTGGAAACTATAAGGTTACATACTGCCATTGTGATCCTAATTTTATTGTTAAAGTTGGCGATAATGTAAAACAAGGTCAAGTAATTGGTTATGTTGGACCTAAGTATGTATATAATGTTCCCGGAAATCAGTATCATGATTCTTCTGGTAAACCAACAAATGGTGCTACTACACGGTTGTCACCTACATTTAGGCGTTAGAATAGATAATGAATATCATAATCCTTTAAATTTATTCAAGTAAAAGAAAAAGAGCTTAAAATTTAAATTTTAAACTCTTTTTTGTTTACATATCATCATCTTCATCTTGAATATTTTTATTTAAATTATGATAACTTTCAATATCATTATTTGTATCTCCTGACCAATCTAATTCAATTATATTTTTACATTCAGGACATACAACTTCTGGCTTTTCGTCTTCGGAATCAATTAAAAACTGATTATTGCAATATGGACATATAATTTCAAAATCATACTCTTCATCATCATAAATATCTCTTTCAATATTTTCTAATGCATTTCTCATTTTGTCTAACTCTTTTTCTAATGCAATTTGATTTTTTCTTACTTTTTCTATTTCCTCTGTTTTATATTCCATTATATTTTCTATATTATCCAATATAGAATCCATAAATCTTGCAAATCTTCCTTGGACATATTTTAAGTCTTCTGGATTTTTTATATTTTTTTCTATGTCATCTAAAAAACTTTTATACTCGTTTTTTAATCTTCCCACTTTGTCTAATCACCTTTCTTAAACTCTTTCCATATACTCACATGTTCTAGTATCAATTCTTAAAACATCACCAATATCTACAAATAAAGGTACTTGAATTTCTAAACCTGTTTCTAATTTTGCTGGTTTTCCTGAAGTTGTTGTTGTATTTCCACTAAATCCTGGTTCTGTATATGTAACTTCTAATTCAACAAATGTTGGAGGTTCAACTGCAAATACATTTCCTTTATATGAAAGTATTGTTACTTCCATATTTTCTTTTAAGTATTTTAAGCAATCTCCTAATTGATCTTCATTTAATGGCATTTGATCATATGTTTCATTATCCATGAAATAATATAATCCACCATCATTATATAAATATTGCATTGCTTTTTTCTCTATTTCTGCTGCTGGATATTTATCAGATGGGTTAAATGTTTTTTCTAATGTTGCACCTGTTATTACATTTTTTAATTTTGTTCTAACAAATGCTGAACCTTTTCCTGGTTTTACGTGTTGGAATTCTACTACTCTAAAAACATTTCCCTCCATTTCAAAAGTTGTTCCATTTCTAAAATCTCCTGCTGAATATACTGATGCCATAATTATTTCTCCTTTCAATCTTTCAATTTTACTTTATATATTTTACTATAATTCGCCATAAAAATCAATACTTAAAAACCTATTACTATATTATAATATAAGTTTTCTCAGATTTTGTTAAACTTATGCTACCAAATTTTGTAATTTGTACAGTATCTTCTATTCTTATTCCAAATTTTCCTGGTATATATATTCCAGGTTCATCTGTTACTATCATGTTTTCTTTTAGATTTGTATCTGATGAAATTCCTATATATGGAGCTTCATGTATTTCCATACCTACTCCATGTCCTAGACTATGTATTAAATCATAATCATAAAATCTAAAATCATTTTGAACCATTTTAGTAAGCATTCTTGTACTTACTCCATCTTTCATTTGTTCCAATGTTTGAACTTGATTTTTTAGAACCAAATCATATATTTTTTTCATTTCATCTGTCATTTCACCAACAAAAATAGTTCTTGTCATATCTGAACAATATCCATTTACTTTACATCCCATATCAATAGTGATTATATCTTTTTCTTGAATTTTTCTGTTACTTGGCACTGCATGTGGTTTAGCTGAATTTTCTCCAGAAGCAACAATAGTATCAAAAGCTAGCCCATCTGTTCTTTGTTTATAATATTCTTCTATCTCGTCAGCAATTTGCTTTTCTGTCATTCCTGGTTTTATATAACTTATTATATATTTAAAACAATTATCTGTTATTTCACAAGCTTTTTGTAAATTATTAATTTCATCTATATCTTTTATCATTCTCTGTTTCTCAATGATATGTTCTGTTTCAACTAAATTATTAATTTTATATTTTCTTATAAGTTCTTTATATCCTGCATAAGTAACATAGTTTTCTTCAAAACCTACATTTTCGCAAAACATAAAAAAATTCTCGTAATCTTCTTTTGATACATCATGCATATCGTAAACAATTATTTCATCATATAAAGTTAAAATACTATGTACTTGCTCTATATATCTTCCGTCTGTTATATAAATATTTTCTTTTCTTGTTAATATAAGAGTTCCTTCTGCATCTATATTTGTTAAATATTTAATATTTATTGGATTTGAAATTATTAATCCTTGCAAATCCAAACTTGACATTTTATTCCTAAGCCATTGTAATTTAGGATTCATTTCTATCATCCCTTCATTTCATATCTTACTTTTATTATACTTTATATAATCCTAATGTAAATATTTGCATTAATAATACCGTTATTGTTTCAAAAGGTACAAACATACAAATAAAAGTAGCTATAACTATAAAAGGTCCAAATGGAATATATTCATTTGTCTTTTTTATTTTAGTTATTAATAATATTATACTTAAAATTGCACCTATTAAAAATGATAATACTGTTATAACTATTATATTTGGAAATCCAAAATATAGTCCAAGTGCTCCCATTAGTTTTACATCACCAAATCCCATTGCCTCTTTTCCATAAAACAGTCCGCCTACTAATGTTATTAATAAGAATATTCCGAGCTCCGACTAACATTCCTAATAACATATTAATTGTTATTGCCACATCTGATAAGCCATATATAAAAGCAAATACCAATCCTATCTCAAATATAACAAGATTTAATCTGTTTGGTATTATTTGTAACTTATAATCAATGCAAAAAGCTGACAATACAAGTGGTGTCAATAACATATATTTTATCAGATCCAAATTAGCAATTAAAGTGTCTTTTATTCCTATGAAATATAATAATGCTATATATATAACTGCTGTTGACAACATTAAAATATAATTTGGTTTAAAATTAATTTTATATTCTGTAAAAAATTCTTTTGAAAATACCTTTTTATAATCTGGTAATCTTTTATTTAGCCAGGAGGTAAACTCTCCCACTGCTAACCCCAAAATTGCTGCTATTACATAATACATAATATGTACATCATTAAAATACATTTTCTATTTCTCCTTTGTTCTTTTCATAAAATTTTCTTTTATTCTTCTTTCAATAGGTCTTTTCCATTTAGTATACCAAAAATCTTTTTCACTTATTGGTTCAACTAAAATTGTAAACATTTTTGCTCTATTTCCACCTATTACATCTGTAAAAATTTGATCACCAACTACTGCAATGTTTTCACTATTTTCTTTTAAATATTTTTGAGCTTTTTTAAATCCTATTTTTAAAGGTTTCTTTGCAAAGAAAACATATGGTATATCTAATTTTCCAGCTACTTTTTCCACCTTTTTTTTCTTGCTTGTATTAGATACAATATATAATTTTACTCCTTGCCCCTTTAAATCTCTTGCCCACTTTTCTACACTTTCTGTCATAACATGATTATAATCTATTAATGTATTATCTATATCAAGAATTAATGCTTTTATTTTATTTCTTTGCAAAAATTCTATTGTTATTTCTTCAACTTTATTAAAATATGCATTTGGATAAAACAAATTTATCTCCTCCAAAATAAGACTATTTTTTCAGATATATCTTATCAATTACGTTAGTATTTGTCAAGAAATTTAACAATTATGATAGCATAATTATATAAATTTATCCCCTGTTATTTTCCAACAAAACAATGACACATGTTTGGTGCTTTCATGTGTCTCATTTTCTATTTACAAAATCTATGATTTCCTATTGTTACAGTTGCTGGTCTAGACCAAATCCATTTATTTGTCGCAGTTGCTGGATTAAAATAATATATTGCTCCGATATGATGGATCCCACCCATTTAAAGCATCTTGTGCTGCTTTTATTGCTGTTGAATTTGGAGTTGAATTTATTTGTCCATCTTTTACTACATCAAATGCACCTGACTGATATATTACTCCTGATATTGTATTTGGAAATGAGCTTGATTTTACTCTATTCATAACCACTGCTCCAACTGCTACTTGTCCGTGTATATGGTTCTCCTCTTGCTTCTCCATATATTAATCTTGCAAGTAAATTTACATTACTATTATTGGTTGAAGAACTAGATGAAGAATTGCTACTATTAAATATCCCCATTGCTTTTAAAGTATTAGGACCTGCTATACCATCTACTGCTAATCCATTTTTTCTTTGGAAATATCTTACTGCTTCTTGGGTTTGACTTCCATATATTCCATCTATATTTCCATTATAATATCCCCATCTTTTTAACTTAGTTTGGATTTGTATTACTTCATCTCCTCTTGAACCATATTTTGATAGAGCTTCTACTTCTGTATTTTTAAAAGCTATTTGAAATACAAATATTATACTAGTTAATACTATAATACTTATTATACTTCTTTTTATTATTTTATTTTTTTTATCATATTTATTTTCTTTACCATAAATCATATAAAAAACCTTCCTTGTTAAAATAATCTAATTATCCTTATTTTTGTCAAGAAAGGTTTTTATTATTCATTTATTTTATTATTCTTCTATTATTTATTAATCTTCTTATTTTTGGTAATACAAATATTAAGAACAATATGCACATAAAATGCTTTCAAGTCCTATTTCTAAATCAATTAATCCTATTTTATATTGATAATCTAAATCTCTTAATGATTGCAATATATCATCTAATTCTTTTCCTTTAAAATATCTAGCTTGTGTTTTATATTTATTTACCAAAAATGTTTGATTTGGTTTTAAATTTAAGCTTTCAATTATGTCTTTATTATATTTTAAAGCAATTTTTGTTAGATATATCTTTTTAAAATGATTATATAAAGTAATTAAAATTTTTTGTAATGGTTCTTTTTCAAATATCAAATTTCTTAATACTTCTAATGCTTTTTTTATATCTTTTTTTCCTAGATTATCTGTTAAGTCAAAAATTACACTTTCTAATTTTTTTATACATAACTTATCTACATCTTCTTTTTCTATTTTTCCATTTTCTCCTGCATATTCAATTAATTTTCTTATTTCATTAATTAAATCTTGCATATTAGTTCCACATACTTCAATAAAATATCTTAATGTACTATCATCAATATTTACTTTATATCCGATTACAAATATTTTTCATTCTTTTTTGTATTTCTAATGGTTTTTGATAATCAAATTTACAAACTATACCTTCTTTATCTATTACTTTATATAGCTCTTGTTTTGTATCAACATCATCTTCTATAAATACCAATACTACACTTTCTTCAATAATATTAGCATTTTCTTTTATATAATTTGATACTCTTTCTCTAAATTTAGCAAGGTCCGCATTTTTTCTTTTTCCTTCTTTTTTTAATATTCCAGAATTTTTAACTATTATTAATTTTTTTTGATAACCGAAATGCTGGTGTTTCCATATCTGAAATTAATTCTGCTAAATTTGTATCATCTATTACTATATAATTTATTCCTTTAATTTTTTCTCCAAATATCTTTTTTATTTTATTTAGTGAACTTTCTAAAAGAAATAATTCTTCTCCAAATAATATATACATACTATTTAGTTTTCCATTATTTAATTCTCCTTCTAATTTTTCAACAGAAATCATGTCAGATTTTCTCCTTACTATATAATTCAAATTTATATATTAAATATTATAATTTTTCTGCAAACTTTGCTGAATGCGCATGACATATTGCTATTGCCATACTATCTGTTATATCATCTAACTTTGGTAATTTTTCTTCATTCAATATCATTTTTACCATTCTTTGTACTTGAATTTTATCAGCTCTTCCATATCCTGTTACTGCTTGTTTTATTTGAAGAGGAGTATATTCAAAAATATCTAATGCATTTATTCTAGCTGTCATTAATATTACCCCTCTTGCTTGTGCTACATTTATGGCTGTTTTTGCATTATTATTAAAGAATAATTCTTCTATTGACATAGCATCCGGTTTATATTCTTTTATAATATCTGTTAAATCTCTATATATTTTCTCTAATCTTAAAGGAAATGATTCACCTGCATTTGTAAGTACAGCTCCTGATGTTAATAATTTAAACTTATTTCCTATGTAATCTATAACGCTATATCCAGTTATTGCAAATCCTGGATCAATACCTAATATTCTCATCTGTTTTCTCCATCTCTATCTTTGTAATATTATCCTAAAAATCTCTGCTACACTCCATGCTTGATTAATTGCTCCTCTTGGTAAAAAAGGTGATTTTGAATCATATATTTCTGCTATTCCACCTATACAACCTCTTTCATATAATTCTTTTTTAAACACTCTATTAGTATTTATACATAATTTATCTATTTTTTGTTTTATTTCTTTTTCTTCTTTCTGTTTAGATATTTTCATTATATTTTTTAAAGAATCATAATAAAGACCTAAAAGCCATGGCCATGTAATTCCTTGATGATAACTCTTGTCCCTTTTCTCAGGTGTTCCTTCATATATTTCAACATATTCCTCATATCCTTCTGCTAATGTTTTTAATCCATATGGATTTAATAATTTATCTTCAACTGTTTTTATAATATTTTTCGCAACATCTGAAGAAGGGTCTACCACTGGATATGTTAAACTTAATGCAAATAATTGATTTGGTCTTATTTTACTATCTCCTAATACATCAAATAAGCATTTTGTATCTTCGTTATAAAATTTCATGTTAAATGATATTTTACAATTTTCTGCTAGTTCTTTGTATTTTTTTACTTTAAATATATGTCCCAACTTTTTATTTAGATTTGCCATTATCATATTTGCATTATACCACAATGCATTTAATTCTACTGTTTTTCCGATTTCTTGGTGTAACTGCTACTCCATCATACTTTACATCCATCCAAGTATTTTGCGTATTTTCTGTTCCTGATACTATTAATCCATCGCCATCCAAATAAATATTATTTTCATCAACATCTATTCCATTTATATAACTTTCTATTATATTTTCCATTACAGGATATATTTTATCTTTTACAAATTTGTAGTCTCCTGTGTAATCTATATATTTTTGAACTTGTTCAAATAAAAGTAATGATGCATCTGAACTATTATATAACGGTCTATTATCGTATCCAGAATATCCATTTGGAACCAATCCAGATTTAACATCTCTAATCATAGTTAATAATACTTCTTTTGCAATCTCAAATCTTTTAGGAATTAGTAATAGTCCTTCAAATGCAATTAAAGTATCACGACCCCAATCTAAAAACCAAGGATATCCAGCAATTACTGTATGTAAATTAAAACTTGGTCTATTAACAATAAAATTATCGGTAGCATGTAAATAGGTTTTTATTAGTCTTTCATTTTCCAGATCTTCGCTGGTCTTGTTTTCATTATCTAAATCTATTAATAAAGAATCATTAAATAATTTTTCTAATCTTTTTATTTCATTACTTATTACTTCTTTACTGTTTATTTCTTCTATATTATTTTCTAATGAACATACAAATGATATTTCTTTTTCATTATTTGCTGGAATTTCTACCTCATATATTCCAGGAACAATATGATTTTCTTCCGCACTAAATCCTCTTTTTTCTTCTTCAATATAGAACATATTATTAAAAATATTATTGTATTGTTCTATATATTTCCCGTCAGATAAATGCATATATATTGGAACTTGGGAATAATTATCTAAAACTATTTTTACTTTATTATCTTTTATATTTTGACTAATGTTAAATTGATGATTTTCATTAACTGTATGAAAATCTCTAAAATTTACTACTGGTGCTAAAGTTAATTTTGCTTTTGCATTTTTAGTTTTTATTTTATAATAAACTACTACTGTATTTTTCCCATATTCCATGCAAATTATCTTAGTTATTTCTACTCCTCCAGCTTTGTATTTGAATATAGGTACATATGTTTTTTCAAATCTTTCCAAATATTGATATCCGTGTGATATATATTCTTTACATACATTTGTATATAAATCATATTTTCTTCCTCTAGTTTCAATACTCTCATCCAATTTGGATAATATCAAAAATCTCCTTGCTGGTGGTGTAAGAGGAGCTACTAAAAGTCCATGATATTTTCTAGTATTTGCTCCTATAATTGTTGATGAACTAAAGCCACCTATCCCATTTGTTATCAACCATTCTCTCTTTAGTCCTTCTTCTAATTCTAGTTTTTCCTTCGTAAACTCCATATTTTCCTCCTATATAAAAGAAATATTTACTTATTATATTTACTATTTTCTAATTTCTTAAGCATTTCTTCTCTTATTTCTTGTGGATTCTTAGTTCTTTCTTTTTTTACTCTTGCTGAGCTTTTCTTTACTGATCTTTTTTTCTTCTCTGATTTTTCATTTTTTCTTCTTGCCTTTTCATCTGCTTCTCTAATTGATGCTATTCTCTCACTATATTTATTACTAAATTTACTTTTTGATTTTTTATCATCTTTTTTAGTTTTCTTTCCTTTTACTTCTTTCTTTGCTTTTTTCTCCATGTTTTTCTTTATTTTATTTATTCTTTTCTCTTCTCTTAATTTTGTATTTAGCATCAAATATTGAGGATCATTTTGTTTATCTTGATATTTTAAATCGTCACAAATCAGTTCAATTATTGATTGTGCTACTAAGTTTGGATCATGCCTTATTTTTTCGTCTTTTATCATAGATAAATTTCTTTGTAAGAATTTTATTCCTTTTACTTTTTCTATATCTTGATCAACTAAGTCTTGTCCTTCTAAATTATATTTCTTAATAAATTCTGGTATTATTTCTCCTGTATCATATATACAATAATCTACTACACCATTTCCACAATGTTCAATTATTGCATTTAAATGATCTGATACTGTATAATTATCCGTTTGTCCTGGCTCTGTCATTATATTGCTTACATATACTTTTATAGCCATGCTCTCTTTTATTTCTTTTGTAACTCCATTAACTAATAAGTTTGGAATTACATTTGTATATAAACTTCCTGGTCCAATTATTATACAATCCGCATTTTTTATTGCTTCAACAACCCCAGGTGCAGGTCTACAATTTGATGGATTTAAAAATATTCTATTTATTTTTGTAATTTTATCAGATACTATTTCAGGTATTTTTGATTTTTCTTTTATAATATATCCATTTGCAAGTTCTGCTGTAATGTTCATTTCATCTAATGTTACTGGTATTACTTTTCCTATCATATTTATGACTTCATTACTTCTTATAACAGAATCTTCAAAATTACCATTAACCTCTTTCATTGCTGAAAAATATATATCTGAAAAATTTAATCCTTTTAATTTTCCCTTACTAAATTGATAATTTAATAATTTTTCTACTTCTTCTTCATTTGAAGCTAGTGAAATTATACTATCTTTCACATCTCCCATTGGCAACATTTCTAATTCTTTTCTTGAAGTTGATATTTCTTCTCCATAATCAGATATCGTAACTATTGCAGTTAAATTATTTGTATAATTTTTTAATCCTGTTAAAACTGTATTTAATCCTGTTCCTCCACCAATTACTACAATGTTAGGTCCTTTATCATATACAGTCTTATTAAATATCAATGATTTTACATTAACATTTTTTCTATTTTCCATTCTTTCATCAGTTGCTTCTATTAATACTTCTAAAGTTCTTTTATTCAAAAATACTAATCCTAAAATTATTGCCACAAATCCTACAACAAATATTGCAACTATCTTTCCAACTTCTTGGAAAGATATCTCTTTCATTACTAAAATCTCTGCTAATCCATAGCATGCCAATACAATTCCTACTAGTATTAAAAACATCCATCTTTTCATCTTATTGCTTGCCTTAAACCATTGCATAAATCCATTCATTTTCTTTTAAATCCTCCTTATTTTAGCCAACCTTATTTTCTTCCTATTACTTCTATTTCTAACTCGATTTTCTTTTGGAATTTTTCATATACTTTTTCTTTTATGTAATTTGTTAGTTTTACTACATCTTCAGCTGTTGCATTTTCTTTATTAACAATAAAACCTGCATGTTTTGATGATACTTCTGCTCCTCCTATACAATATCCTTTAAGTCCAGCATCATCAATAAGTTTTGCAGTAACAAATCCATCTCCTCTTTTAAAAGTACTTCCAGCACTTGGTAATTCTATAGGTTGTTTTTCTCTTCTGTATTTTTTGTATTCATCCATTTTATTTTGTATTTCTTCTGTATTACCTTTTTGTAGTTTTATTTTCGTCCCTACAATTATGTATTTTTTGTTTTTGAATGCACTTGTTCTATATCCAAATTTTGCATCATCTACAGTAAATTTTATATTTTTTCCCTCATAGTCTAAACAATATATTTCTTCTACTATATCTTTCATTTCTTTACCATGTGCTCCTGCATTCATCATAATAGCTCCACCAATAGTTCCAGGTATACCTGATAATTCTTCAAAACCAGTATAGCTATTTTTTAAGCACAATGTTCCTAACATAGCAAGTTTATATCCTGCACCTACAATAATTTCTACCTCATCGCCATCTTCTTTTATTTCTATTTTATCTAGATTTATCTTTAATACTATTCCTTCTATTCCACCATCTAATACTAATACATTGCTTCCATTTCCTAAAATAGTTAATGGTATATTTTCCTTATTAGAAAATTTTAATATATTCTTTAATTCTTCTATGTCATCTATTTTTATATAGTAATCTGCTTTTCCACCAATCTTAAAGCTTGTATGATTTTTCATTTCTTCATCATATTTTATTTTTTCTTTATCTATACCGTAAGTCTGCATTATCGATTAAATCTCTAATATTCAAAGCTTTACACCTCTTTTATATTACTTTTCATCATATTTCTATTTTCTTTTATTTTTTCTCTCATACTATATCATTTTTTTTGCTAAATTACAAGTTTTGTCCCTAAAAGTAGAAAGAAAATAAAGGAATAAAAACCTTTCTTTTTAATATATTTAAAAAAGAAAGGATTATGCTTATGTTTTCAAAATGTACTTTTTTTATAATTCGACTTAAGAGAAATTTCTTTGCTATTCTATTTCTTAGTTTCATTATATGTCTAATACTTTTCTCTAAAAGCAATCTTCCTGCAATAAAATCCGGACTTTCTCTATGGGCAAACTCCGTGGTTCCTTCTTTATTTCCATTTTTTGTTGCAACTGAACTTCTTATGCATACGAATGTTATTAATCAAATTGGAAAAATTGTTAATTTTGTTATGAAACCATTGTTTAATATCAGAGGTGAAGGTGCTTTTGGTTTTATCATGGGAATTCTTTGTCGGATATCCTATTGGTGCTAAAATTGCTTGTGATTTTAGAAAAAACAATATTTGTTCTAAAGAAGAATGTGAAAGATTACTTAGTTTTACTAACAATTCTGGTCCTCTATTTATAATAGGGACTGTTGGTATTTTGATGTTTAGGAATACAACAATTGGAATTTTATTATTTATAACACATATATTAGCTTGTATTAGTGTGGGAATAATTTTTAGATTTTGGAAAAGAGATAATAAACCAGAATATATTAAATTTTCAAATATGCATTATTCCACTAAAAAAGTTGTGAATTTTTCTAATTTAGGTGAAATAATTTCTAATAGTCTATCTTCTAGTATTTCAACTATTTTATTAATAGGTGGTTTTATAGTTCTTTTTTCAGTTATTATATCAATCTTAAAATCTAGCGGAATTATTCTAATAATAGTAAAGGTTCTTTCCCCTATATTTAATATTATTAATATTGATTCAAGTTTTATTTCACCTTTGATTACCGGTTTTTTGGAAATTACAAATGGAATAAATACAATTTCCTGTATTGCTTGTAAGAAAATTTCAATTAATATTATTCTAACAGCTTTTCTTTTGGGCTTTGGTGGAATATCTGTCTTATTACAAGTTTGGAGTATTGTTGTAAAAACTGATTTATCTATAAAACCATATATTTATGGAAAATTACTTCAAGGAATTTTAGCTTCTACTTTTACATACATTTTCATAAATATTTTCCCATTTTTTAATTTTGATTTGTAATATCTTTTACTTTTTATAAATATATTAATATATAGATAGGATGTGATAAAATGGATAGAGATTTCAATAATGGCTATATGCCTCCTTTTATGGATTATAATATGCAGGCACAAAATGGTTTTAATGATATTAATGATCCAATGCTTAATCCAATAATGCAATATGAACAAAATTATTCATATTACAAATATTTAGCAGCTCAAATGGAATATAAGATTAAGTGTAAAGAATTCGAAATGATTTGTAAGGAGTATTCTTTAAAAAATTCTAACAATAATTCTAATGATAGAAAAGAAAGAAGAATTGAATAATGTAATCGAGTAGAGGATAATTCTTAATGAATTTCTCCCCTCTCACACCACCATACG
>CAMFER010000030.1 GCA_945949485.1 uncultured Clostridium sp.
TGGACATGTTGCTCATAAATTAGTTCGTATCATATTTAAAATGTTAAAAGATAATATTACTTTTAACTTAGATTAACTAAATATTGATTTTTCAATGTGTTCAGCCGTTTTTAAAAAATTGACTAAAAACGGTTATTAAAGTTGACCTTTTTTCTATAGAAAATTTTTAAAAAAATTTTCATTTTTCTATTGACTTTTCATAGTTGGTCTCCTAATTTTCACTTTCTACTTTTTCTTTGTTTTCATTTTCATTATCTTCTTCTACTTTATTTTCGTTCATTTCAACTAATTCATCAATAACTATCTGTTTGTTCTCATCTAATTTATATCTCGGAAGTTCTGGTAAATCTCTTAAAGATGTATATCCAAACATCTTTAAAAATTCATTAGTTGTTTTATATGACATTGGCTTTCCTGGTAAATCTATTTTTCCAGCTTCTTCGATTAATCCATATTCTAAAAGTTTATATACACATGCATCTGCAGAAACACCTCTAATCGCTTCTATTTCAGCTCTAGTAATACACGGATTATACGCAATTATTGCCAAAGTTTCTAATGCTGCTCCTGATAAATTCGGTTTTGTCCTTTTATCTAATACTGGATATATGTATTCATATAAATCTTTTTTTGTACATAATTGGTATGAATCTTCTGCTTTTATAATTTCTATTCCTCTTTTTTCTTCTTTATATTCTTCCTGAATGCTCCCCATAAGATTCTCTAAATCCTCTTCAGATATTTCTAATGCTAGCATTAGTTCTTTTTTTGTAACTTCTCTTCCTGCTGCAAAAAGTATTGCTTCTATTATTGATTTTTTTTGATCTATATCCATATTTATACCTTTCTTCACTTGTTTTTCAATATATATTATGTCACGAATTGCTTTATCTGTCAATATTTTAACCAATTCTTGCAGTTTTTTATTTTCTATGTTAATATATATATAATATTTAAAATTTTAAAGGAGGTATCCATTAGTATGAGTGAAAAAAAAGAATTAGAAATTGTAAATGGTGATGGTTCTAATTTAGAAATATCTCCTGCATATGATCATTTAAATGCTGGCGTTCCTCATTCTTCTCATAAAAAGCCAGAAAATATAGTAGTTCCAAAAGAACAACATTTACCAAAAAAAGAAGAAAAGAAAAAAGAAGATGAAAACAAACAAAAAAAATAGAACTTATACAAGTTCTATTTTTTTAATTTATTTTCCTTCAATTTCAATATAAGAAATGACAACTACATAAAATGTAATTGTCATTTATATTTTATTCTTCTACTAATTCAAATAAATCTTTACCAACTCCGCAAAGTGGGCATGTCCAATCTTCTGGCAAGTCAGCAAATTTAACTCCTTCTGCTTCTTCATCATATATATATCCACAAGCTGTACATCTATATTTCATATTATCACCTCCTACATTTTAAATATATATTACATATTTTTAATATTTTAGCAACCCTTTTTTAAATTTTTTTTGCTAAATTTTCAAATTCTTGTATATTTTTTTCACTCATTGTTGATTTTATTGTTATTACATTATCAACTAACTCAATGTTTTTCATATCTTCAATTATATTTTTCATACATTTAGCTGCTGATGGTGCCCAAGATCCATTTTCTATAATTGCTATTTTTCTATTTTGGTAATTTCTATCTTTTAAGTGATTTAAAAAATATTCCATTGGCGGAAAAACTCCCATATTATAGCTTGATGCCATTAATATTAATTTACTATATCTGAAAGCATCTTCAACAGATTCAGCCCAATCTTCTCTTGCTAAGTCTACTAACACAACTTTTTCTTTTACTGTGTTTTTTAATATTTCTTCTAATTTTTTTGCAGCTTTCATTGTATTTCCGTGTATAGAAGCTACTGCTATCATTATTCCTTCTTCTTCAGGTTTATAACTACTCCAAATGTCATATTTATTGATATAATACCCTAAATTTTCTTTTAATATTGGTCCATGTAATGGGCAAATCATTTTTACATCTAGACTTGCAACTTTTTTTAATATATTTTGAACTTGCATTCCGTATTTTCCAACAATACCAAAATAATATCTTCTGGCTTCACAATCCCAGTCTTCATCCGCATCTGTTGTTCCAAATTTTCCAAATGCATCAGCTGAAAATAGTATTTTTTCTGTTTGTTCATATGACATCATAACTTCTGGCCAATGAATCATTGGTGCCATAATAAATTGTAATTTATGTTTTCCTAAATCTAAAACATCACCTTCCATCACTACCACTTTTCTTTCAGCTAAATTTTCTATTTTAAAGAAATTTTGAAGCATATTAAAAGTAATTTGATTTCCAACTATTTTCATTTCTGGATATTTTTCTGCTACCAGCCCAATGTTATATGCATGGTCCGGCTCTAAATGTGAAATAACTAAATAGTCTGGCTTTTCCCCATTTAATTCTTTTTCTAAATTTTCTAACCATTTATCTGTAACATTTTCATCAATAGTATCTAATATAGCATTTTTTTCATCTTTTATTAAATACGAATTATATGCCATTCCTTTTTCTAATTCATATTGGCTTTCAAATAATTTTATTTTATAATCATTTGCTCCTATATATGCTATGTCTTTTGAAACTTTCATATCAGTCATATTATTTGCCTCCTCAAAATCTTAATTTCATTGCTTGTATTATACCCTTTTTATTTTTATTTATCAACCTTGCTATTATTTTCTATTTAATATTTTGTATACTTCTTATTTCATTACATGGATTCCCCACTGCTACCTTATTTGAACCTATATCTTTCTTTACCATACTTCCATCACCAATTGTAACATTATCACTTATTGTTACTCCTGGAAATATAACAACATTTGCACCAATCCAAACATTATTGCCTATTTTTATTTTTTTTTGCATATTCCAAACCTTCATTTCTTTCTAATGGATCTAAATGATGACCGTGAAGTAATTATTGTACAATTAGGTTCGAATAAATACATTATTACCTATTTCTACGTTTCCCGCATCTAAGATTACTAAATTATGATTAGCATAAAAGTTTTTCCTATTTTTATTCTATATCCATAATCACAATAAAATGGTTGTTCTATTAAAAAATCTCCATCTGTTTTTCCAAATAAACCTTTTAAAATTTCTATCCTCTTATCTTTTTCTCTTGGATTTGTTCTATTATATTTAAAACAAATTTCCTTTGCATTTAAGATTTCATTTTTAATTCTTCATCGTAATTTGGATTATAGATTTCACCATTATCCAATTTTTCTTTTTCACTCATCATACTTTTCTTCACCTTTCATAAAACTATATAGATAATATCCTCCTACTAAGTTTTTAACATTAAATCCATTTTGCGTTAATATTCTACATGCTATATAACTTCTTAATCCTGTTCTGCAATGTACAATAATTTCTTTACTTTTATCTAATTTATATAAATTTTGTCTTAATTCATCTAAAGGTATATTGATTGCACTAGATATATGACCATCTTCAAATTCTTCTTTAGTTCTTACATCTAAAATATATTTTTCTGTTTCATTTTCTAAATCTTCAATATATATGTTTTTTACTAATCCGTCTAGTTCATTTACTATTGCATTTGCTAATATATTTATTGGGCTTTTAGCTGAGGAAAACGGAGGAGCATAACATAGTTCTAATTTTTCTAATTCTCTAACATTTATTTTTAATTTTATTGCTATCGATAATATATCTGTTAATTTATCCACTCCTTCTTTTCCAAATATTTGAGCGCCTAAAATTTCTCCTTTCTCATTATATATTGCTTTAATATTAACCATATTAGCTCCTGGATAATATGTTGCATGAGAATACGGACTAACTATCATTTTTTTATATGATATTTTTTGTGTTTTACATATCTCTTCATTTAATCCTACTGTTCCTAAATTTGAATCAAAAACTTTTAATATACTACTTCCAATCGCTCCTTCATATTCTTCTTTTTTTCCACAAATATTATCTGCTACAATTCTAGCTTGTCTATTTGCTGGTCCTGCAAGTGCTATATATGTCTTTTTACCTGTTATACTATTAGTATTTTCAATAGCATCTCCTAATGCATAAATATTTTCATCTTTTGTTTGTAAATATTTATTAACAATTATTGCTCCTTTTTCATTTATTTCTAGTCCAGCTTCTTTGGCTAACTCACTTTCTGGACTTACTCCTATTGCAATAATTATATAATCTACTTCAATATTTCCTCTTTCTAGTTTTATATTAAATTTTCCTTTATTTTCTTCTATTTCTTCTACTCCATTATTTAACAATATGTTTATTTCATTTTCTTTTAGTTTTTTATTTACAAAACAAGCTATATCCTTATCTATCGAAGCAATTAGATGACTTTTCTTTTCTATTATTGTAATATTTTTATCTTTATAATTTGCTAAGTTTTCAGCAATTTCTACTCCTATGTATCCTCCACCAATTATTGCAATATTTTTTATGTTTTCTCCAATAATTTCTTCTTTTATTCTAACTGAGTCATTTACAGTTCTTAATGTCATTATATTATTAATTTTCATATTTCTATATGGATTAATGGGATTAGCTCCAGGTGATAATACCAATTTATCATAATTTTCCACATATTCTTCACCTGTATTAATTTTTCTAATTTTAACTTCTTTTTTTGCTCTATCTATATGTATTGCTTCTTGTTTTATCCTTACATCTATATTAAATCTTTCTAAAAATGATTTTGGTGTTTGTAATAACAACTTTTCTTTTTTTCTTATAACATCTCCTATATAGTAGGGTAAACCGCAATTAGCAAAAGATACATAATCTCCTCTGTCTATAACAATTATTTCTGCTTCTTCATTCATTCTTCTTAATCTAGTTGCTGTTGTAGCACCTCCTGCTACTCCACCTATTATTAATATTTTCATATTATTTACCTCTCTTCATTTAATATTTTACCCTAATGCTACATCTAATATCATCATCAATATAAATCCGTAATGCAACACCTATTGTGCCAAGATTAGAATGTTTTCCCACTTGTGATTCTGGTATTAATTCTTCTACTACGACATATATCATAGCACCTGCTGCAAATGCTAGTAAATACGGCAAAATTGGCTGTACTACATTTATTAGGCATATTGTGATTATTGCTGCAATAGGCTCCACAATTCCAGATAATACCCCATATCCAAATGCTTTTATTTTATTAATACCTTCTGCTTTTAAAGGCATAGAAATTATTGCTCCTTCTGGGAAATTTTGAATTGCAATTCCTATAGATAAAGCTAATGCTCCTGCTAAAGTAAGTCCTGTATTTCCTACAATTATTCCTGCTAATACTACACCTACTGCCATTCCTTCTGGAATGTTATGCAATGTCACTGCAAAAACTAACATTGATACTTTCTTTAATTTTGATTTTATTCCTTCTTGCTCATTTCTTCTTAAATGTATGTGTGGAGTTATGCTATCTAATATTAATAAAAATGTTACTCCTAATATAAATCCTATCGTTGCTGGTAACCAAGGAATCAATCCTTCTTCTATTGCCATTTCCATTGATGGCTGCATAAGTGACCATACAGATGCAGAAATCATAACCCCTGCTGCAAATCCTAATAATATTTTTTCTATTTTAGGATTTATCTGTTTCCTCATAAAAAATACCATTCCTGCTCCTAATACAGTTCCTAAAAATGGAATTATCAAACCTAGAATAACATTTGTATCCATATTATACCCTCCTTTCAGATATTTAAATTATATTCCATATATATATTATAGTCAAATAAAATTTTATTATAAAAAACAGTAATGCATAATTATATAACTATACATTACTGTCTTTTATCTTATTCTATGATTTCGTATTGATTTATATCTGGCATTGCAATTTCTTCATCTGTTATTGTTCTAAACTCATAATTTATTTTTCTTGTTTCTTCATTATTATGTTGGGTGGCTAATACTAATCCTGTAGCTTTTTCTATATATTCCTTTCCACCAAATCCACTAATTATATAGCAATCTTTTTCTCCATATTTTCCTGTAGTAATTATAATATTAGGCATAGCTGCCATTTGAACTCTTACTTTTTCATCTTCTGTATAATATTCCATCATTGGAAGATCTGTTATTATTCCTCCTTCTGCTCTTTGATACTTTTTAGTAGGATTTTCAAAAAAGACATACGCCTCACCAGTTTGTTTGTTTTCCCAATATGTTAATGCTATATCTTTACCTTTTTGCTTAAGTTCTGTCTTATATATACTTCCTTTTCTATATACATCCATTATAGTAGTATCTGCTTCTGAATGATAATACCATTGTGTTTCCATTCTTTTTGAATCATTTAATTCTTGAATATTATATAATATTCTCCATTTCACTCCAATTATTAATCCTATTGCCATTACAAGTATAAATACAAATATGATTAATCTTTTAAGAGTAATTCCTTTTTTCTTTTCTGTTTTTGTTTTAACTTTTTCTTTCATATTATATCCCCTTTTTCATTTGTTTCATTTAATTTTTAATTTAAATTTGATTACATTATAATATGCTTTTAATTTTATTTCTCAAATCTTCTAAATCTTTAGTATTTGGATGTTTCAATGCTTCTTCATAATTTTCTATACTTTGTTTTACCTTCTCATCATTAGGATTTTCTTCTATTATTTTTTCATAACGTTTTTTCACCATCTCTGGCATTCTGCCTTGACAATAATAATATCCTAAAATTTCATTACTTTCATCAATATATTCTTTTACTCTTTCAAATAACAAATTAAAATATTCTTCGCTACCACCAAATCCACATGTTCCGAAATAAAATATTTTTTTATTTTTTAATTTTTTTAGCTCTTCTTGTATTCTTAAGGTAGGGCTTCCTTTATCTGTCCAAGATCCTATAAAAACTATATCAGAGTATTCAATATTTGTTTTTTCTTCAAACATTCTTGATATTTCATCTGCTAACTTTTTTGTATTTCCTGTAGCACTATCATAAATTATGCTGATCTTCATATTTAATCTCTCCAATCACTGCTTTTAAATCTACAATTTTATATTCTAAAAAATCAATCTTTTTACTCAAGTATTTTTCTAATCCTTTAGAATTAGTTATCAACTCTTCTTTTTTGTCTTTACTTAATTTCTTTATATGATATTCTAATTTAGAAGCTAGTTTTCTATCTTCACTTTCCCACACTTTTTCTAATTTTATTGCTGTATGTTTTTTTGTATATTTAGCACAATTTTTATCTTTAGAAAAATGTTCTTTCATCCTTCTTTTTATATCTACTGTTATTCCCGTATATATTGAATTATCTTGACATCTTAACATATATGTATAATACATCTTTTACTTCCTATTCTCTATTTATCTAATTATATCTAATTAAAATAGTTAATGCAATATCTAGTACAAAAAACTTAAATCTCGACAATTTAACCCTATATTTTGTGAACATTTCGTTCCTGGAACGAAGTGTTTCTTGACCGATTGTAACAATAAATTCTCTTGACAAGTATAGCTTTTAGTCATATACTTAACCCGTAAAATATTTTTATTTTATAATTTTAAAAAGGAGGCTATCAATATGGATAACAACTTAATAGAAATAAGATGGCATGGCCGTGGTGGTCAAGGTGCAAAAACAGCTTCACTACTACTTGCAGATGCCGCTTTCAATACAGGTAAATATATTCAAGGTTTTCCTGAATATGGTCCTGAAAGAATGGGTGCTCCCATTACAGCATACAATCGTATAAGTACAACTCCAATTAGAGTTCATAGCAATATTTATGAACCTGATTATGTAGTTGTTGTTGATGATACTCTTTTAGAGTCTGTTGATGTCACTGCTGGCTTAAAAGAATCTGGAGCAATAGTTATTAACACTACTAAATCTGCAGATTATTTAAGAAAAGTTTTAAAAGGATATTCTGGAGATATTTATACTATTGATGCAAGAAAAATCTCTGAAGAAGCTTTAGGAAAATATTTCCCAAATACTCCTATGCTTGCTGCAATAGTTAAGGTAAGTAAAATCATGACTGATGAGGAACTTATTGAAGATATGAAAGGATCTTTTAAACATAAATTTGCTAAAAAGCCTGAAGTTATTGATGGTAACATGAAAGCTTTAGAAATAGCATTGAAGGAGGTTAAGAAGATATGACAAATATAAATCCCAATACACCTATGGAGGAAATGACTCCAGGTGGAGATATTTATACTGCTGGAAATGCAAAGGAATTTAAAACAGGGGATTGGAGAAGTATGAGACCTGTTTTTACAAGTGAAAAGTGTAAACAATGTGGTTTATGTTTTCCAGTCTGCCCAGATGATGCTATTCCTGTATGTAAAGATACTTTACAAAGAAAAGATTTTAATTATGACTATTGTAAAGGATGTGGCATATGTGCTAAAGTATGTCCATTTGGCGCAATTAAAATGAGAAAGGAGGATGAATAGTATGGGAATAAGAGAAAGATTAAGTGGAAACGAAGCAGCTGCTACAGCAATGAAACAAATTAACCCAGATGTAGTTGCAGCTTTCCCTATAACTCCTTCTACAGAAATTCCTCAATATTTCTCAACTTTTGTGGCAAATGGAACTGTAGATACTGAATTTGTTGCAGTAGAAAGTGAGCATAGTGCTATGTCTGCTTGTATTGGTGCTGAATCTGCTGGTGCAAGAGCTATGACAGCAACATCTGCAAATGGTTTATCATTAATGTGGGAAATGATATATATCGCTTCTAGCTTAAGATTACCTATTGTTTTATCTTTAGTTAATAGAGCTGTATCAGGACCTTTAAATATTCACAATGATCATTCAGATGCTATGGGAGTTAGAGATGCAGGATGGATAATGTTATTTTCTGAAAATAATCAAGAAGCTTATGATAATACTTTAATGGCTCATAGAATAGCTGAACACAAAGATGTAAGACTTCCTTTGATGATTTGTCAAGATGGATTTATTACATCACATTCTATAGAAAATATTGAGCTTGTGGAAGATGAAAAAGTTAAAGAATTTGTAGGTGAATATCACCCTGAACATTACTTATTAAACGATAAAGAACCTATTTCAGTTGGTCCTTTAGATGTTCAAACTTATTTATTTGAACATAAGGCTCAACAAGCAGAAGCAATGAAAAATGCTAAAAATGTAATTTTAGAAGTTGCTAAAGATTTTGAAAAAATGACTGGTAGAAAATACGGTCTTTTTGAAGAGTATAAATTAGATGATGCTGAAGTTGCTATTGTTTGTATGAACTCAACAGCAGGAACTACAAAATTCGTTGTTGATAATTTAAGAAATAAAGGAATTAAAGCTGGTCTATTAAAATTACGTGTATTTAGACCTTTCCCAGTAGAAGAAATTTCTAAAGCTTTATCTCATTTAAAAGCTATTGCTATATTGGATAAAGCTGATTCTCTAAATGCTGCTGGTGGTGCTTTATTCCAAGATGTAACATCTGCAATGTATGTAAACAATTGTCATGTACCAGCTGTAAATTATATTTATGGTATAGGTGGTAGAGATACTAAAGCTGATGATATTGAAAAAGTATATGAAGATTTATTAGAAATCGTAAAAGATGGAAAAATTGATAATCCTTATCGTTATTTGGGATTAAGAAAGGAGGCAAAATAATGGCATATAATGTTAAAGATGTAGTTGCAAATAAGCCTTCAAGATTTACTTCAGGACACAGGATGTGTGCAGGTTGTGGTGCTCCACCAGCTGCAAGAATGATTTTAAGAGCTTTAAAACCTGAAGACCATGCAGTTATTGCTGGTGCTACTGGATGTATGGAAGTTTCAACATTTATGTATCCATATACATCTTGGACTGATTCTTTCATTCATACTGCTTTTGAATGTGCAGGAGCTACTCTTGCTGGTGCTGAAGCTGCTTATCAATCTATGAAAAAGCAAGGTAAGTTACCAAAAGATGTTGAAACTAAGTTTATTGCTTTTGGTGGAGATGGTGGAACTTATGATATTGGACTTCAAAGTTTATCTGGTGCTATGGAACGTGGTCATGATATGGTATATGTATGTTATGATAATGGTGCTTACATGAATACTGGTATCCAACGTTCATCAGCAACACCAAAGTTTGCTGACACTACAACTTCTCCAGCTGGAAAAGTTATTCCTGGAAAAGCACAAGCTAGAAAAGATTTATCAAAAATTATGGTAGGCCATCATATTCCTTATGTAGCTCAAACAGTAGGTTATATGAACTTTAAAGATTTATATGAGAAAGCTGAAAAAGCTATTTATACAAAAGGTCCAGCATTCTTAAATGTACTTGCTCCTTGTCCAAGAGGATGGGGATATCCTACAGATATGTTAATGCAAATTAATAAATTAGCTGTTGAAACTTGTTATTGGCCTTTATATGAAGTAATTGATGGAAAATACAAAATTAATTATAAACCAGCTAATAAATTACCTATAGAAGAATTTTTAAAACCTCAAAAGAGATTTAGACATATGTTTAAACCAGGTAATGAATGGATGATAGAAGAATTCCAAAGAATAGTTGATGAAAGATGGAATGAATTATTAGCATTAGAAGAAATTACAAATAGATAATAATTTGTACAAAACATAGTGTTACCAGAAGTTGCTTTAAAAACAATTAAAATTTTAAAATCATGGATTAGTAGATAATCTTCCTAATTCATGATTTTTATTTTTATAAAATTAAAGTACAAAATATGTGAATATATTTGTCAATTGTTTTATATTTTTCACTTTTCGATTTAATAATTCTTCTTCAACTACTTTTGTTAGTTCTACTTATCCGCTCTCTTTATCCAATAATTGATTTATTTGACATAATGTAGCATAATGTATTTGTACGAGTTTTTATTTATTAAATAGATAATTTTCTATTTATTGCTAGATAGGAGGAAAATATATGTATGATTCTAAAAACTCATATTTTTATATTAATGGTACTGAAACACTAATTCAAAAGACTAATTCATTTGTTAAAACATTTCCTTTACGGTTAGTTTCTCAAGATGAACTTTTGAATTTACGTGCTTCTAGGATTCCTGGATTTGTATTAAAGTCAGACAATCATTTATATTTTGCATAAATAGAATATTCTACTGCAATAAGCTGTATAGAAAATTTACCTTGTAAACATTTATGTGCAATTTGTACGAACTGTCTTCCTAATAAATGCATAAAAATTCTACATGGGCCTGTTTCTTTTAATCTTAAGTACATTGCTTCAAGTTATAGAAAAGCTGTAATCGACTCAAGTAGAATTGAAAAATATCCATTTATTCATGATGGTTTTGAAACATTCAATACAGTTAGCGATTCTTTTCTTATTTTTGACTGTGAGAAATATGAAATTTATAAAGATTTAACAAAAAATCATTTGAATACAAATAAAAAACTTTATACATATCTAGATGAACCTATAATTGATTTAGAAGGTGCTTTGATCCCCCTTCTATCTGATTAAAAATTACACAAAAAGAGCTATATTCTTCTAATTGAAGTATAGCTCTTTTTCTAACTTTTGTATTACTTTTTATTTTTAATTTTTTTCTTCACTGGCAATAAAAATAGCGAACCTATAATAATAGGTAAATAAAAAGTATATATTCTCCAAAATAGTATTGATATGTTAATTGTACCTTCTTTGAATATTGAATTAAATAGCAAATAAAATCCACCTTCTGCTCCTAGTCCAGAACCTGGTGTTGGAATGAATGTCATTATTAATAATAGCAATGCTTGAACAGGTATTATTTGTAAAAATCCTATTTCTGAATTTCCAAATGCTCTATATACCATATATGTTATTGAATAATAGGCAAAACTTTGAATTACAGCTGTTATAAACATTTTCAAAGTCATCTTTTTCTCTGATTTCATAACTTTAAATTGCATTTCAAAATTCTCAATACTTGCATCTAATTTATTTTTTATTTTTTCTGGATTTTTTATTATTCTTATCTTTCCTAATAATGTTATAATTGGATTTGTAATTATTGTAATTGCTCTTTTTTTAACTCCTGCTAATATAACTACTATTATTGCAATAATATTTATTACAAAACCCAATATTGCAACCCATATGTAATCTTGCATTAGCTCCATAAAAAATTTATATTCTAATACTACAACAAATAACGTGCTTACAACTAAAGCTATTTGAGTAATTATAAATTTTAGTGCCATTACTGACAATGAATCACTAATTCTTCTATTTTCCTTATTTAATACATATGCTTGGACTGCTTGCCCTCCTGACGCAAATGGTGTTATATTATTAAATAATTGTCCTATCATTGAAACCCTTAGCGAACTCGTTATCTTTTGATCTTTATACAATCTTTTTAAAGGAATATGTAAAGTCAAAGTTTCACAAATCCAATATATTATTAAACAAATAACTCCACCTAAAACCCATTTATAATCAGCTGTATGAAGTATTTTTAATATATTGTCTATTCCGTCTACTTTTATCATATAAGTAAATAATCCCACAAATATTAATATAATTAGTAAAAAATTGAAAATTGTTAATTTTTTATTTACAGGCTTTGTTTCTTTTTCTATTTCTATTTCTATATCATTATTTTCTCTCTCTAAATTATCTTCCATTTCTCCCTCCATATATAATTATATATATAATTTATGAAATAAATCAAGAAAATAATTATTAATTTTATATTCTAATAAATAAAAAAGTTAAGACATTATATATCTCTTAACTTTTTATATTTATTCCTATTTTATATTATTCTTCTTCTGGTGCTGATACTGGGCAAACCCCTGCACATGTACCACAAGAAATACAAGCTGATTGATCTATTTCAAATTTGTTATCTCCTTGTGATATACATCCTACTGGACATTCTGCTGCACAAGCTCCACATGAGATACATTTATCTGTAATTTTATATGCCATTTTATTCACCTCCTAAATTTTAATATATTTTATATCTAATTTTAGATTTTATCAATCTTTTTTTATTATTCTCTATTCTTTTTATCTTCTTCTTCCAATTTTTCTAATTCTTCTAATTCTTTTTTGTGCTCTATTTCTTCTTCATCAACTTTTTTATTTTCTACATCTTTTATTACTTTAACATCTTTTACATTATATCTTTTTGTATAGAAACTGTCACCATCTTGAATTTTTACTCTTAGCACTTCTTTTAAAGTTTCTATCCCTTCTACTGTTCCTTCCCCATCTTCCGTTTTAACTGTTGCTCCTACATTTGGTAATCTTTTTAATTTATCCTCATATACTTCACTTTCATATTTTAGGCAACACATTAGTCTACCACAATTTCCTGATATTTTTGATGGGTTAAGTGACATATTTTGTTCTTTAGCCATTTTTATTGAAACTGTTTCAAAGTCACTTAAAAAAGAACAACAACATAATTCTCTTCCGGCAAACTCCATTACCACCTATTCTTTTCACTTCATCTCTAACACCTATTTGTCTAAGTTCTATTCTAGTTTTATATATAGCTGCTAAATCTTTTACTAATTCTCTAAAGTCTATTCTTCCATCTGCTGTGAAGTAAAATAATATTTTGCTATTATCAAATTTATATTCAACATCTGTTAATGTCATGTCTAATTTATGTTCTTTTATTTTCTTTAAGCATACATTAAATGCTTCTTTTTCTTTTTTCTTACAATCTTCAAAATGTTTATGGTCTTTGTAATTAGCAATTCTTATTACCCTTTTTAATGGCTCAACTATCTTGTCGTCTTCAACATTACGATTAGGTATCATTACTTCACCATATTCTTCTCCTTGAGCTGTTTCTACAATTACTTTGTCACCTTTTTTTACTTTTATATTTTTAGGATTAAAAAAGTATATCTTACCTAATTTTTTAAATCTTACTCCTACTATATTTTTCAATTATATCTCATTCCTTTCAAAAGGTATTTGTTTGCACATATTAAATATCATATTATCTATACTCATATCATAATTTGCATTTTGCTTTAGTTTCTTCTTAGTTTCTTCCACAGTATTAATACAATTTGTGTATAAGTAATTTTCTTTTGCTTTTTTTAATAACAATATATTAATATAGTCTAATGTTTCAAATATTTCTTCTTTTGATTTATATATTGGTTCAGCATACTTAATTATATCTATGACATCTTTTCTTCCCAACATATCTACTAGGCTTGTAATACTTTGATATTCACTTACCTTATCTTTTAAAGAGATTGCTTTTCCTATACTTCCTTGAAAAATATCTAATATATTTTTATCAAATATTTTATCTCCATATTTTTCTTCCAAATATCTTTTTATTATTTCATTTTCTATTGGTTCAAAATGTATTATCATACATCTTGATTTTATTGTTGCTAAAAATTCATTTTCATTTGTTCCTATAAGAATAATAGTTGCATACTTTGGTGGTTCTTCTAATGTTTTTAATAAACAATTTTGTGCTTCTTTTGTCATTAAGTCTGCATCATCTATTATATATACTTTTCTTTCAGAAATAATTGGTTTTTCTTGTATTCTGTTTTGTAATTCCCTTATTTGCTGTATTTTTATGCTATTTCCATCTGGAGTAACTATTAGTTTATCAGGATGATTGTCACTATCAAATTCTATACATGATTTGCAATTATTACAGTACTTATTTTCATCCAAACATAAAAGCATTTTAGCAAATTCTTTTGCTATCATCTTTTTTCCAATTCCTTGCACTCCTAAAAATAAATAGCTATGTGAAATCTTGTCATTTTTTACAGAACTTAATAACATATCTTTTATCTTTTGATTTCCTATTATTCCATCAAACATCTATTTTATTTCACCCCATTTATTTAATGGCCATATTCTTATTGCTACTGTACTTTCTATTTTCTCTAGTGGTATACAACCAAAATTTCTACAGTCTGTACTATGATTTCTGTTATCTCCCATTGCCAATACGCAGTTTTCAGGTACGATAAAATCTGTAAATCCTACACCTGTTACATCTGTAACTATTCCATCTTGCAAATAATCTTCTTCTAGTTTTTCTCCATTTATATATACTCCTCCGTCTTTTATTTCTACGTGTTCACCTGGAAGAGCTATTACTCTTTTTATATAGCTTCTTTTTCCTATTTCTAGGAAATTATGAACAAACCAGTTAAAACCAGTTTTTTCTTCATATTGTGCCACAGGATTTGAATTATCTATTTCAGAAGATGAATATGTTATTTTAGCTGGTTCTTCAAATGTAATTATTTCTCCTCTTTCTGGCAAAGTTTTAGTTGTTCTTCCCCATCTATTTAACCATAATCTTTCATCTTGAATTAAAGTTGGATACATTGACACTTGTTTTACTATTGTTGGTGTTCCTATAAAATATCTAAATAGCATAGCTAATACTAAAGCTATTATTATGCAATATGCCCACTCTAAAATATCTTTTATCTTTGAATTCAAAATTATCGCTTCCTTCGTTTTAAATTATACTTTTGTACCATATTATTATACACAAAAATATCCCTATTGGCAAGAAAAAATCTAGTATTTATTAATAACAAATACTAGATTTTATATATTTTATTCGGGAATTTGACACTTGTATAATAACAAAATTGATATAAGCATTGATAATGC
>CAMFER010000031.1 GCA_945949485.1 uncultured Clostridium sp.
TACATTTAATTTCATTTCCATCTTCATCTTTTAATACTACTTTTGGATTAACTTTTGGTTGCTCTTGTTTTGTTCCATTTATCCATTCTTGTACTATTAAGTCTCCTGATAATATATTTCCTTTCAACTCTATTGCGCTATATGGTCCATTTGTCATATATCCATCATAATATGGAGCATCAAATAATATTTTGTTATCCTTTGTAGTAATATTCATTCCGTAGATTGTTCCTAATTCTTCATTAGGTAGATTTATTTTAAGTACATTATTAATAGGAATTGAGTTTTTGTATTGAGTTTCCACTTGTAATCTATACTCTTTGTATGGATTTAAATTCATAATATTAATATTATACTCATATGTATAAGATGATTTTTTAGAAACTGTTCCTTGCAATTTTTCGCAACCATCTTCAGAAACTATGCTAACTATTGGTTGTATATCAACTGGCATATCATTTACTACTTCGTTATATAGTACTGTTCCTTTTATACTACCTGAATTGCTGTCATAATAAATACTGTCAAAAGCTCCTTTTACCGAATTTTTTGTTTTATCTATTCTAAATAGCTCTTTATTTTCTATAATAGCTTGAGCATCTGCTTGTGCTATTTTCTGAATCATAGCATCATTGTTGATAAAATCCCTATCGTAAGGATTTGAAATAAAGCAATGTTCTATTAACACACTAGGAATACCATAATTCATTGGATATCTAATTATTCCATAATAGTCTGCATATGTTCCATCTGGATACATATTTCCACTTTCTGTCGGTCTTAATTTTGCAAGATAACTACCGTTTCTTGGAATACCTATATTAGCCAAATTGTTTAAAATATTAACTGCTAATGTATTTGAATTTTTATAAAAACGATCTACTCTATCATTTCTTGTTACATATACTTCTGAACCTCGTGGCAATGAAGATTCCGAAGAATTTATATGAAAACTCACCATTAAATCTGCACCATATTCTTTTGCCATATCTCCCCTTTGATATATTTCAGGATTTGAATTTTCACCTCTTGTCAAAATTCCAGTAATTCCAGGTGTATTGTCCAATATTTTTTTTACTTCTGTTCCTATCTTCCAAGTTATATCTGTTTCTCTTAATCCTCCTGATATTGCTCCAACATCATAAAATCCTCCATGTCCAGGATCAAGCATTACTACTATATCGCTATTTGCATTTACTATCGTTGGCATTAAAATTATTATTACTAGTATTATTAATCTAATTATAAACTTTCTCTTCATAATTTCTCCTCTTTTTTTCATACTATCATAATAATTATTTTTTTTCAATTATTTTAAATAAAAAATATCATATCCTTCGATATGATATTTTTTGCTACTTTCTTCTAAATCTTAATATTTTTTTTATTTTTTCAATTATTGAATTTCTTAATTTTTCCTCTTCTTTAGCTTTTTGCTCTAAATAATCTAAAAACCAAATGTTTCTATTAACAATATCTTTCATACATTCTTGAAAAATTTCTTTATCCTTTTTGCTTACAATATCTTCTTGTATTTTGTCTATTTTACCTGTATTGGTATATGTAACAATAAGGTTATATATCATGTCCTTCCTTTGTGCATAAAAAGCATTTTGTGGCAAATTCATATATTTATCTGCTGCATTATAAAAATTCAAAAACTTTTTACCATATTGCAAAGTAAAATTTTCTTTGTTACTTGCGTCATTACTCCACCACATACCATCTTCATGTCTTCTATATGAAGACATGACTTCATCTATCATCTTAATTTTTCCATCTTGTGCATGTAATAGATGTACATAATAATCTCCTGGAACTATGTCCTTTGGAAATATCTCTTCCAAATTTTTATCATTAAATTTCCACCTATATACAACACTATTTGCAACAATATAATTTTGTTCTACCAAATCTTCAATAGTTGTTACTTCTTTTATATTTTGTGGAATTACACAATCTTCTTTTTCACCATTTTCATAAAATAATTTTGCTTTATGAAAGCATATATTAAAATCTTTATTATTATCTAAAAACTCTACTTGTTTTTGTAATTTGTTTTCATCTGTCCAAAAATCATCTCCATCACATAAAGCCACATACTCTGCGTCTTTTATTGAAGATAAAGTATGAATAAAGTTTCCCATAGCTCCTAAATTCGTTTTATTATCTATAATACGAATTTTATCTGGATACTTTTCTTCATATCTTTTTAGTATCTCTCCTGTTTTATCTGTTGAACAGTCATTACTGATTACTATTTGAAAAGGGAAATTAGTTTTCTGCATAAGCATTCCCTCTATAGCTTGTCCAATATATTTTTCTTGATTATATGTAGTAGTAACTATTGTAAGTTTCATAAATTTTTCCTCCTATTTTATTTTATTACTTAAATCTTTAATATTTCTTTTTCTTTCTTTTATTTTTCTACATGGTATTCCAGCATAAATACCCCATTCTTTTAAATCTTTGTTTACAAAAGACATAGCTCCTACACTTGTTCCTTCTTTTATAGTTATATTGGGCATCACCACTGTATTTGCTCCTAATTGTACAAATTTTTCAAGTATAACTCTTCCTCCAGTAACATTTGTGTATTCTTCAGGTACCATTGGGCTAATCATATATTCTCCTGAAAAATCATCTGTTGCACTATAGATAGTACATCTTGCAGAACATCCACAAAAATCTCCAATTTTTATTCCATATTTTCCATATAGAGCAACATATGCCGCAATATGTACGTAATCACCTATTTCTATATCACCTGATAAAATACAAAAATCATCTATTCTTACATTATTTCCTATCTTTATTTTTTCTGGAGAATATATACTTGCTTTTTTACTTATAAAAACATTTTCTCCTATTTCTTTAATTCCTAATTCTTTTAATTCTTCATTTGAATAAAAGCTTCCCATTATTTTCACCATTCTTTCTAAATTTCCCATATAATATCAATCTAGTAAAATAAAATTTATTAGAAACATTTGTAAGTATCAAAGATATTAAAGTAGCTGTTATAAAAATAGTTATTATTCTTATTGTTCCAGTTCCTATTCCAATATTAAGACATAAACATTGACATAAATATATTTCTAAAGATTTATTGCCAAAATATCCTAATACTTCAATTATTTTAGTGTTTTTTAACATTTGTAATAAATTATATAATATAATAATTGCACTAATTGATATTAAATAAAATATAATTATATTGTCAATTATCACATTATATATTGGGAATGTTAAAAAGTAAACTATTATACTTGGTAGCATTAAATATTTTAAATATTTTTTTATTTTTTCAAAATACATTCCTACATAATATCCTAATGCAAAAATAGGAAAATATATTTGTAATCTTCCAATACCAAAATTATCTTTTGGAATCAAATATATAATTATTGCAATTATTATCGTAATTAATATTGATATTTTATGATATTTTATGATATTTTTCGTTAATTAACTTTCTTTGCATAAATATTATTATTGTACTTAGAAATACTATATATAAAAACCAAATAACAAAATCAGGGTGCCAAAATAGAATCTTTGTATATTCAATCAAAGAATCTGGAAACAAGATAAATTCTTTTATTCCAACGAAATTAAATTGTCTTACAAAATATATTAAATAACTCCACACTATAGTCGGAATAATTAATCTAAAAAATCTTCTTTTTAGAAAAGTTATGTCATATTTCTTTGTATATTTATACAATGAATATCCCGAAACAAGCATAAAAAGTGGCATATGAAAACTATATATAATTTTAAATACAATATTTGTTTCATAATTAATTACTAATCCTCTTTGTATTGCGTGACCTAACAAAACAGCTAATACAGCTACTCCTCTTAAAGCATCGACTAGTACTTCTCTTCTTTTTTCCATCTTTGCTCCTTATACCTAATATTTATAGTAATTCTTTGCTTCTTTTCTTATTGCCTTTATTCTAGGTAAAATTTGATTTCTCTTAGAATAAACTTTTAAAGCTTTCTTTCTTCCATTATTTGCTATTTCTACTATTTTATTTGGATTTTTATATAAATTTTCAACTTTTTCAACTATATCGTCTGTCTCTGTTTTTATAATTATTATTTCTTTACCATCTTCAAATTTCGTATTTAACTTTAATTCATCTGAGCACATTAGAACAACTTTGTTTATCATTGCTTCTGTGCATGATCCTGTAGGGAATCCATCAAATGATCCTTTACTTAATTTAAACGGTCTATTAGGAGATATTATTACATCCATGTTTTTGTATAAATTTATAAGTTCTTCTGATGATTGGATACCATAAAATTTTATTTTATCTTTAATTTCTGTTATATCTATATCATTCTCATCAAATCCACCTACAACATGAAACTTAATATTTCTATGCTTTTTTGACATTTTCTTTGCAACATCTATAAACAAATCATAGCCCTTATCTATACCCTTTTCACAATATTTATGAGCCACAAAACATAAATCAAAAGTTTCTTTTCCTTTTTTATAGTAAACTTTATTTTCTATATTGGTTTGTAAGATGTTTTCTGGAGTTACTATACCATAAATAAATTCTATTTCTTCTTCTTTACAGAATTTATTTTTTATTAAATAATCATAAGTTATTTTTTGAGTTACAATTACTTTTCTAAAATATTTAGATTTAAAAATGCTTCTTAATTTTTCATCACTTTCTTCATTATTTAATATAAATCCTCCACCTGGATATAAAGTAAAAATAAAAGGAATTTGATATTTTTCTATTATTTCTAGATTTTTTTTTGTATTTTGTAAAAAAGTAATAATTGCAATCTTATTTCTAAATTCTCTTAATTTTTCTTTGTTCTCATAATTCAATTTAAATATTCTTTCTTTATATTCTGGAAATTTCTTTTCAAATTCTTCAATCACTTCTTGCACATTTCTCTTTTCATTCAATGCAAGAAAAGATGTTCCTGTTGTATATATGTATACTCTTTCGAATTTTTTTAGGTATTCCACATATTCCTCATAACGAAATGGTGAATATATACTTGGAAATACATCATCAAATACAACTAAAGTAAAATCTTGTTTATCTATTTTTTTTCCAATCTTTTCTTTTAGTTTTTTATAAAAAGATCTTTTCATAAAAAACAATGGATTTTTTATAATATATTTTATTATTCTAAATAATCTATATTTTTCAAATTTTCTATTAATTCTTGATTTTATAGTACAACTTTTCTTTACTTCTTCTGTTATTTCATTTCGTATTATTTCTTCAATTTTTTCTTTATTTTTTTGCTCTATTTCATTTATTCTATCTTCTGGTAAAACAATTTGATATGGCAACTTTTCTAAATATTCTTTTAAAAAGTTAGTCTTTACTAAATATTCAAACCATACCTCTGATTTAGTACTATTAACATTTTTCCATGGTTTTGTACTTGTTGCATAATGTAGTTGTACAGTATTAGTCATTGCATCTTCAATTTCTTCTTTAGTATAATAAATATCTGTTTCTTTATCTTTTTCTGTTTTATATTCATCCCACATATATGAACATGCTACATATTTTAATGGTAATCTTTTTGTTTTTGGATAACAACATAAATTCAAGACATCTTGCTCCATCTGGTTAATTCTATGTCCTTCTGTTTCAAAACATTTTATGAATTTATCTTCCATATGATCTTCTCGTAATTTTTTCAGATTAAATACAATATATCCACCACAAAATCCGCTTAATTTTTCAACTTCTTCTTCTGAAAACCATTGTAAATATTGATCCATATACCATTTCATTTTTCCGATAAGTTTTGTTCCAGCTAAATAATAATCTTCTGAAACATCTAAATCAAAATAGCTTTCTGAAATATCATTTAAAAATACAACATCAACATCTGAAACTATAATTTTATCATATATTGGAAAAATGCTTGCTACTAATACTTTATACATTACTTCTTTTGAAAAATGTCCTTTTGTTCCAATTGTTGCCCATAAATCTTCAAACTTATTTTCCATATTTACAAATATTAACTCTGAAAATTCTGAAAATTTTTTAATATTTTCTTTTAGTTTTTCTTGATTCTTTAGTGAAATATCTGTATGTAATACATACAATTTATAATAATATTCCTTATTCGCGTGTTCTAATAAAGAATAAAATGCTACTGCTGCTGGAATAACATAATTGTTATCAAAGCAAAACATTAAAGGTATTTCTTTTTTATTCATTTTGTTATCTCCTAATTATTTTATATTTTCTTTTACAATTTCACAGATTTTAGCCACATCAGTTTTTGATAAGCCATTATACAATGGTAAGCATAACACTCTTTTTGAAATATCTTCAGATACAGGGCAATTTCCTTTATCTTCTATATATTTTAATGTATTTAATGATGGGTAGAAATATCTTCTAGGATTAATTTCGTTTTCATGTAAAGCATCTATAATTTTTAATGTTTCTTCTTCATCTTTCAACACTATTGGATAATATATGTAATTATATTCAAGATTTTCTACAACTTTAGGTCTTACTACCTTTCCTTCTAATAGCTTATCATAAGTTTCACATATTTCTTTTCTTTCTTCAATTATCTTATCTATGTATTTATAATTAGCTAATCCCATCGCTGCATTAAATTCTGTTATTTTTCCGTTTACCCCTACATTATCATAATTTCCATCAACATTACCAAAATTCTTTATTGACTGTAACTTATCATATATTTCCTTTTTATTAGTTATGCATGCTCCCCCTTCAATTGTATGAAATAATTTTGTAGCATGAAAACTACATGTACTTATGTCTCCATAACTCAATAAGCTTTTTCCTTTATATCTACTTCCAAAAGCATGTGCTCCATCATATATTACTTTTAAGCCATGTTTATTCGCTATTTCTTGTATTTTATCAACATCACAAGGATATCCATAAACATGAACAATCATTATCGCTTTAGTTTTATCTGTAATTGCTTCTTCTATTTTATTAACATCTATGCATAATGTATCTTTATCAATATCTACAAATACTGGTTTACATCTTTCCCATACAATACAGCTTGTTGTTGCAACAAATGAGAATGGTGTTGTTATTACTTCTCCTTCCTCTATTCCAAGTGCTTTTAACGCTAACTGCAAAGATATTGTTCCATTAGTAGTCATACTAACATAGTTTACTCCCAAATATTCCTCCAATTGTTTTTGCAATTGTTTTAACATTGGTCCTTCATTTGTTAAATAACGACTTTCCCATATTTTTTTTAAATATTCTTCATATTCTTCTATTGGTGGCATAAAACTTCTAGTAACATTAATCATTTTTTATCATCTCCTAAATTTCATACATTTTATTATAATATTTTTCATATTCTCCACTTACAATATTTTCTAACCAATCTTGGTTATTTAAATACCAATTAATTGTCTTTACAATTCCATCTTCAAATTGTGTTTTTGGAGTCCAATCTAATTCTTTAGAAATCTTTTCTGGATTTATTCCATATCTCTTATCATGTCCTTTTCTATCTTTTACGTATGTTATTAAATCCTCACTTATAGAATTGTCTATATTATCATGCAAATATTTTATTATTATTTTTACAATTTGAATATTTGTTCTTTCATTATGTCCGCCAACATTATATACTTCACCTAATCTACCATTTAGTAATACTTTATAAATAGCTTCACAATGATCTTCTACATATAACCAATCTCTTATATTGCTTCCATCTCCATACACTGGTATTGATTTATGTTTTAAACAATTATTCATAATAAGTGGTATGAATTTTTCTGGGAATTGATATGGTCCATAATTATTTGAACATCTAGTTATGCAAATAGGAAATTTATATGTATCATAATAAGCTTTTACTAACATATCAGCTGAAGCTTTACTAGCAGAATATGGACTATGTGGGTTTAAAGGTGTTTTTTCTGTGAAACACTCTTCATTTGCCTCTAAACTTCCATATACTTCATCAGTAGAAACTTGTATATATTTCACACCTTCTTTATATGTATCTTCTCCTATTGTCCACATTTTCTTAGCCGCATCCAATAAAATTTGTGTTCCTTTTATATTAGTATTAATAAATTCAGTTGGATCTGCAATCGATCTATCAACATGGCTTTCTGCAGCAAAATTTATTATAGTGTCTACTTCATATTCTTCTATAACTTTTTCAATTGTCTCTTTGTCACATATATCAACTTTTTTAAATATATATCTTGGATTTTCTTCTAATCCTTTCAAATTTTCTAAATTACCTGCATATGTTAATTTATCTACATTTATTATTTTTATCTCTTTGTTTGCATTTAAAATGTATCTTACAAAATTTGAGCCAATAAATCCAGCTCCTCCTGTTACTATAATATTTTTCATTTCTTTACCTCCATTTATTTTTTCGTTTTGTTTTATCTCCATAATTTAATAACCTTAATATATACTGTCCATAATCAGTTTTTTCTAGTTTTTTACCAATCTCTCTAAGTTGTTCATCATTTATCCAGCCATTTCTCCATGCAATTTCCTCTATACAAGCTATATACAATCCTTGTCTTTCTTGTACAATTGAAACAAAATCACTTGCTTGTAGTAAACCTCTTGGTGTACCTGTATCTAGCCATGCTAATCCCCTTCCAAGTAATACAACATCAAGTTTTCCTTCTTTCAAATACATATCATTAATACTTGAAATCTCCAATTCTCCTCGAGCCGATGGTTTTACTTTCTTGGCTTTTTCTACTACAGTATTATCGTAAAAATATAGGCCTGGTACAGCATAATTAGATTTTGGAATTTTAGGCTTTTCTTCGATAGATAAAACTTTATTATTTTCATCAAATTCAACTACTCCAAAACTTTTAGGATTGGTTACAGGATAGCCAAAAACCCTTGCTTTTCCTTTTTTGCTAATAGCTAAATCTATACAGTCTTGAAATCCTTGTCCATAAAAAATGTTATCTCCCAAAATCAAACACACTTCATCGTTTTGTATGAAATCTTCACCTAAAATAAAAGCTTCAGCTATTCCTCTAGGTTCTTCTTGGGCTTTATACTCTATTTTTATTCCTATTTTTGTCCCATCTCCCAATAATTTTCTGTATTGTTCAACACATTCTGTATTCGTTATTAATAAAATTTCTTTTATCCCTGCCATTAATAATACAGATAAAGGATAGTAAATCATCGGCTTGTCATAAATTGGGATTAACTGTTTTGATACGCTAATTGTTGATGGGTAAAGTCTTGAACCTGTACCCCCTGCAAGAATAATTCCTTTCATTTTTAACACCTCTTTTACATTTATTTTATAAATTCTTCTACCAATTTTTCACATTTAATGTTAAACTCTTTTTTCCATTCTTTATATAAATTCATAACTTCTTCTCTATTTTCTAATACTAGCATTATTCTATCTTTGATATATTCTGCATCATCTTCTCTTTCTAATATTACGTATTCTCCCAGTTTGGTTCCTACAAAATAATCATTATTATTTCCTAATAAACAAGGAACTCCCATTTCAAAGCTTTCCAATGGAAACATCGGTGCATTTTCTGTAAATGTTGGATATATGTTAATATCATTTTTTTGTATTCTTTTCATTAATTCTTCATTTGGTATATAATCATCAATACTTGTTGTTTCTAATCCTAATATTTCTGTAAATTTCTTAGCTCCTTCATTTATTGGAACTACATCTGCAGTCGCATTTGGTACCAATCTCATAGCACTTAGTGCAGTATAAATATTTTTTAATTCTCTCGTATCAGCATTATAAATTCCTATTTTTACTTTTTCATTATTATTATTAGCTATTTTTCCATCATTTTCTTTATAAACATTATTTTGAAGATAGAATGATTTAAATCCCGCCTTTTTATAGAATTCGTACATAGTACTTCTTACAAAAGCAAAACTATCAATCTTATGTTGTTTATATAAATTCATAACCTCTTTATTTAAATTCCATGTAAAATCAATAAAATATTCATAACAGTTTCCATGCCAAATAATTTTTATTTTTATATCTTTGTTTATTTTATTTATTTCTTCTATAATCTTAGTCCATCCGTCACAAACTTGACTAAATACTACTGTTTTTATATTATTTTCAGCAACTGTTTTGGCAATCATTTTAATATCAGTTTTTTTATACACATGTTCTAATTTAACATTGTTTTTAAATAGTCCCAAAGTAGATGCAGCAACACCAAGCCAAGTTGGATTATAGAATACAATATAGTCTTTTCCTTTAAAGTTCTTTATTTCTTCAATTGCATTTTCTACTCTCTCATGATATTTTCTTTGTTCTTTTTTTACTTCTTTATTATGAGTAATTCTATATTTTATTGTACTAAGAAAATGATAAATTTTACTTAGCGCTTTGTAAAAAAAACTATCTTTTTTTATCAACCTCTTCAACATATTTTTTATTTTTTGCACTTTCTTTTTTTCCTTTCTATTTTTCAATAAATCTTTCTATGCTTTCTTGTGCTTCTTTGTTATATTTTATTTTCCATTCTTTGTACAATTCTTTTATTTTTTCTTTATTATTTAGTATTTCTATTATCATTTTTGAGTTTATTATAGCATTGTCTTCTGTTGATGTTACAATATATTTCTTTAATTCTTCATCTTTCTCAAAAATATCAGAATTATTTCCTATTAAACATGGAATTCCTAGCTCCATACTAATGAAAAATATAGGATGCATATATTCTGTAAATGCTGCTGATATTATCACATCATTTTTTATTATTTCTTTTATAATTTCTTTTTCCTCTACTTTCTCAATTTTGCCTGCTATATTAGGGATTTCCATTGTATTTAAAAATTCTTTCATTCTTTCATCTAAACAATTGTAATTCAAATTACAATTATCAACAAATTTCCCAATACATAATTGATTAAATATGTTTTTATCCCATGTATAATTCAAAGGATAAATTCCTATTTGGATTTTATTATCATTTCTTTTAGTGTCTATTTTATTTTCTTCCTGCAATATAAAGTTTTCTTTTAAATATGAACATTTATATCCTAAACTTTTATATGTTTCATATTGTCCTTTTCTAAGAAATGCAATATCATCAATAATGTTTTTCTTAGATAATTCTAATAGTTTGAAAAAATTTTTTCTTTCATATTCATAGTACAATAAACTATCTTGGGTATTACATATAACTTTAATTTTTATATCAGGATGTTTTTTTCTTGTATTAATTATCATTTTGTCCCATCCAATTTCAAGACCTGAAACTATAATCTCATCAATTCCATCTCTAATAGAATCTTCTATTGTTTTCATATTTTCATTGTAATCTAATTCTGTCCATCCTAATTTTATTTGTCTAGTATTTTCAAACATATTATTTATACATATATTATCTTCTGGCTTTTTATCACCATATAGTAAAATATATTTTTTCATTTTTTATTTCCTTCCTAGAATTTTTCTTATAAATGATTTAAAATTCATAAGTAAATTCATATAACCTAAATTATTGTATGTTATAAAAGCTTCTTTCCAAGGTTCATCTCTTAATATATTTCTACATTTGAAAATGTTTAATTTTTCTAATGTTGATAATTTTTCATCTTTCTCAACATATTCAGCTGTTCCAAAGGTGTCATTAAATACCATACTATAATATGCTTCTATCAATTCTTTTGGTGGATTAACTTTTATTCTTCTTAATAAATCGTAAACATAATTTTTGCATTCTGCTGCTTCATAAGGATGATATTTCATATATTCATTTATAATTTCAGCTCCTGCTAGCATTCCTTCTTGTAATGGTTTTATATATTTTTCTACTATTGATTTTTCCTCATCTTTTGCTTTTCTTATTGCCTTTCCATCTTTATATCCAGTTACACTTCCTGTACCTGGATTATAAATCCATTCAAGTAAAGTAATCATACTTGCAACTTCATTATCTCTTATATCTTTATCATCTAAGAAACTAATTTTATATGTGTTTTCAGGTTGTAAATTATAAAAATCATATAATGTTAAATAATATCCACCTATTTCTTTGTTTGGGAATAAATATGCTAAATTGTCTTGTATTGTACCTCTCCATCCAATATCTACAGTAAACAATGGCATATTATCATTTAAAATATTCTTACTTTTTTCAAAGTATAATAGTGCATCTTCTCTTTTTTTAGCTATTTCTTTATTTATTTTCTCTAAAAACTCTTCATCTTTGCATAGTTTTTGTATCTTTAAATCAAACCAAGGAAATGTTATCTTTTCTTCAACATCTATATCATATTTTTTCATATATTTTTCAAATGGTTTCATATCTATTGCTAATGTTTTAAATAACGCTTTTACACTTTGTTCCCTATATTGTGACCATAATCTTAATAATTCTGGTATTGAAAATTCTTTTAAAGATGCAGAAAATGTTCCCATTCTGCTAACCTCTATAGTATCACAATCAGGTATTTCTACTCCAAATGGATTATTGCTTTTAATTAATTGGTGAATTTTTATAAAAGTTTCACCTTCTCTTGTTTGATAATATACCTTATCTATTTTGTTTTTTATAGCATATTCTACTATATTGTATCCAAAAAAGTATAATAAAGGTGCTAATTCTAAACCACAATTAAATAACTTGTCATTTTTGCTTTTTATTTCTTTCTTCTCAATTGATAAGTCAAAGTTAAATTTTCTATTCTTTTCTGGTACAAAGTCAAATTCTGTCTTTGTAGTTTTTATAGTTTCTATCCCTAAACTTTGAGCCATTTGAATATCAGAATATTGATTATCTCCTACATGTATATGCTCTTCTGGAGAAATTCCAATCTCTTCTTCAGCTTTTTTATATAAATTACCTGTTCTTTTATTCAGCAAATAATCTGCTGAACTATAAATCTTTTCTATTTTTACTGGTACTTTTAAATAATCTAATAATTCTTTTAAAGATTCTGCATCCATATAAAAATCAGATATACAGTATTTCTTTAATCCTTTATATTTTTCAAATATTGGTATTATTTCTGGATTAATATAAATTACTCTTTTTTCTTGTTCTATTTCTTCTTTTAATAATTCTTCTGAAATATCTTCTATTTTTTCCTTAAAGATTTCTTTTTGTAAACTTTTAAATACATCTAATATTCTACATTCATCATCATGTCCGTCTTTTTTATTTCTTTTACATTCTTTTTCTTCTATATCATCTCGTTTTTTTAAGATTGTATATATATCTTTATATTCATCTTTTAATTTATTTTCATATTTTAAAATTATATATCTTGCTGTTGCAAGTTTTACTTCTTCTGGATGACATTTTCTTTTAATTATAGTATCCCAAATATCAAAGCTAATTATTTTTTGCATTTTTATCCAATCCTTTCTTATTTGATACACTAATTTTCTGTTTGATTTTATCATTTATTTGAATTATTATCAAGTTTTATGGCTAAAAAAGTCTATTCCCTGTAAATTTTAAAATTATATCATATAAATTTTATTAATAGTCTTTAATAATATTAGTCAATGAAAATTAAAAACTAGAAAAAAGCATAAGCATAACTCATTACCCCTTTCTAGTTTTCCACATTTATTCTTAACATTCATAAAAATCTATTTTAATAATTTTTTAAAAATATCAACACTATCTAATTTTTCCCATGTGCATTCTATTTTGTTTTCTTTATCTAAATATCTTCTTCCAAAATGTCCACCATTACATGTTTCACTATATATTGGATTTAATAATTCTAATTTTTCTATAATTCCTCTTGGTGATAAATCAAAATTATTATATATTGTTTCAATAATTTTTGCATCTTGGACTAAATTTGTACCTTTGCAATCAATATATATTGATATTGGTTCAGCTATTCCAATGGCATAAGATAATTGAATTAGACATTCTTTTGCAATACCTGATGCCACAATATTTTTAGCTAAATATCTTGCCATATATGCAGCAGATCTATCTACTTTACTTGGATCTTTTCCTGAAAAAGCTCCTCCACCATGTGGTGCATATCCTCCATATGTATCTACTATAATTTTTCTTCCTGTTAAACCAGCATCACCTTCTGGACCACCTATTACAAATTTTCCTGTTGGATTTATTAATACTTTAAAATCTGTATTCATATTATGTTTTTTTGCAATTTTGTCCATTATTTCTTTTTTTATAAATTCTTTAAATTCTTTTTCATTAAATTCTTCTTTATGTTGAATAGACATAAGCATTGTATGGATTCTAGTTGCTTTTCCATCTACATATTCTAAAGTAACTTGTGATTTCATGTCAGGTCCAGCATATTTAAATTCGCCATTTTCTCTTAGTTCTGTTGCAAGTTTTATTAATTCATGAGCTATTGTTATCGCTAAAGGTGTGTATTCTTCTGTTTCAGTATTAGCATACCCAAACATTATTCCTTGATCACCAGCACCACCAATATCCACACCTTGTGCTATATCTGGTGATTGTTTACTTATTAAATTTATAACTCTTGGAGTATATTCATACCCTATTCTTTTTACTGTATCTTTAGCTATTTGCTCTATGTTTATATTTGCAGTTGTAGAAATTTCTCCTGAAACTATTATAAACTCATCTTTAGCCATAGTTTCACAAGCCACTCTTGCATTTTTATCTTGTTTTAAGCATTCATCTAAAACTCTATCTGAAATCATATCACACACATGATCTGGATGTCCTATTGAGACTGCTTCTGATGTGAATAATCTTATATCTTCCTTCATTTTTTATTTTCCTTCTTTTACTGTTATTTTGCATTATAATTTTATCTTCTTTTACCTGTTTTGTCAATTTTTATTTCTTTAATAATATAAAAAAAGATAGACCAAAACTGTACTGAACCCAAAAAATTGGACATTTTTTGATTAGGTACTAGGCAACTTGG
>CAMFER010000032.1 GCA_945949485.1 uncultured Clostridium sp.
ATGAGTGAAAATATTTCACTCATTTTTCTAATGGACTTTTTTTACAGCCCCTTTAACTTTTATATTCTATCGCTTGATCCAAAAACATCTTTCATTTTATGTTTTACTGTTTCTTTTATTAAATCTCTTGCTGGTGTTAAATATTTTCTTGGATCAAAGGCACTTGGATTTTCTGCAAATGTTTTTCTAATTGCACCTGTCATAGCAAGTCTTAAATCTGTATCAACATTTATTTTTGATACTCCTGATACACTAGCTTCATGCAATATTTCATCAGGTACACCTTTTGCTCCAGGTATATCTCCCCCATATTTATTACACATTTCAACTAATTCTGGTATTACAGTTGAAGCTCCATGTAAAACTATTGGTGTATTTGGAATTCTTTCTTTTATTTCTTTTAAGATATCAAATCTTAATTTTGCTTCTCCTTTAAATTTATATGCTCCATGGCTTGTTCCAATAGCTATTGCTAATGAATCACATCCTGTTCTTTTTACAAATTCTTCTGCTTGTGCTGGATCTGTATACATAGCATCTTTGGCATCTACATTTACTTCGTCTTCAATTCCTGCTAATTTTCCAAGTTCAGCTTCTACAACTACTCCTTTAGAATGAGCATAGTCTACTACTTTTTTTGTTAATGCTACATTTTCTTCAAAATCATATTTTGAACCATCTATCATTACTGATGTAAAACCTGCATCTATACACATTTTAGCTGTTTCAAAATCTGGTCCATGGTCTAGATGAATTGCAACTGGAACTTCTGGGTGTTCTTCTACAGCTGCTTCTACTAATTTCATTAAATATCCTATTCTTGCATATTTTATTGCACTTGCTGATGCTTGTAAAATAACTGGTGATTTAGTTTCTGCTGCTGCATCAACTATTGCTTGTACTATTTCCATATTATTTACATTAAATGCACCTATAGCAAAACCTTCTTTCATTGATTTTTCAAACATATCCTTAGTTGTTACTAACATAAAATATCATTCCTTTCTTTTTCAAGGCAAAGCCTTAATTGTTTCACAATCATTTTATTTCTATTTTCTTCTTATGTCAAGAAAAAAGGAAAAGAAAATTTATTTCTTCTCCTTTTGATAACTAGCGCACATAGATTCTTCAGCTTCATTAATATTTTTATTGTTAATACCAACTGGTTTAATCTCAATTTGATTTAAAGTACATATATTATTAGTATTGTTGTACTTGCAATTTTCTACTTGACAATAAATTTTTTGTATTTCTTTCATGCATGTTACCTCCTAAAAATACTACTAAATATATTATTGCAAATATTATAATTTTTTATCCATTTAAATCACATTTTTTATTTGTTACATTTTGAGATTCATTATTATTATCTTCATTATTATTTAACATACATTTTTGGTCTACTGGTTTAAAGCTCAAATACCAAGATATGCCATTTTTATTTTGATTAATTTCTTCTACCCTACTTTTTAAAGCATCATAAGTTTTAGGAACAGGTACTATAACTGGTTCGTATGGTCTCCAATTAGCAGCAGTTGCTCCTTTTGTACAATCAGCAACTTGTAATGCTTGAACAGTTCTTAAAATTTCGGGTATAAATCTTCCGAATATTAAGTGGATAAACAAATATTGCTCTTATGATTCCTTTATCATCTATTATGTATACATTTCTTACTGTCTCTGTTGTACTTACTTCGCTAGATATCATTCCATATTTTCTTGCTATTTTTGCATTTCTATCTGCAATTATTGGAAAAGAAATTTGTATTCCTGTCCTACAATAAATATCATATACCCAAGCTAGATGTGATGCATTACTATCTACACTTAATCCAAGAAGTTCTGTATTAATCCTTCTAAAATACTCATGTGCTCTAGTAAAAGCTATCATTTCAGTAGTACAGACTGGGGTAAAATCACCTGGATGCGAAAATAGTATTAACCATTTTCCTAAATAATCTTCTAACTTTATTTTTCCAAAAGTGGTTTCCGCTTCAAATTCAGGTGCTTTCTCCCCTATTTTTACATTACCATTCATCATTAATTCATAATCCATAAATAAAACTCCTTTCATTTTATATATTTTATGAAAGGAGTTGTTGTTTTGATAATACTATTTTTTAATCATATTTAATTGAATTGTGAGATAAATTTTAATAATAATTTTATTGAGTATTTTTTTATAATATATTAGCCAAACGTTCTCCTGTTATAACCTTTTCAAAATATCCTTCTAGAAAATAAATAAGTATAAGATTATCCTGTTTTTTTCTTTTTTCTTTTGAAATTTCTTGTTCTGATTTATTTAGAATTTCTTACAACTTTTCTATTTTATTTTTCTTTTCCAACTCTAATTCTTCATATAATTTTCAATATAAGTAATTTGCATATTATTTAATTCCTTCATGATATTCCTCTCTAAATATTATGCAAAAGAAATTTAAAATTCTTTTTGTCTAAAAATCACTTCATGAATTCTAATACTTATATTTTTTTAAAATCATTTATAACCACCTCCTATTGTTAAAAACACTAAATTTTTTTTAAATTAGTATTTCTAATAATATAAGTCCAATTTTTTTTCATTAAATGTTGCAGTTTTTGAAAATTTTATGTTTATAATGTTTTGTAATAGGAAAAGAGGCTAAATATAAACTATTTAACCTCTCCATAAAACATTAAATTATAAATCTTTGCCAAGTTCTGTCTTTTTCATGCAAAATCGACTTAAATAACATTCTTCACAATTTGGATTTGTCGGCCTACAATATTCTCTACCAGCTACCCAAAAAGGAAGTGTCAGTGATCCAGGAAATTCATTACAAATTTTTTTTGCACTTGCTGTAACATCCTTAATATTATCTTTTTCAGTAAGTCCCATTCTTAAAAAAATTCTTCTGACATGAACATCATATGCAATGTCAATACAAGATAAATTATTAAGTGTTACTCCAAAATCTCGAACAAGTAACAAAGTTCCTAGTGCTGCTTTTTTATGGCTAATACCTTTAAATTCTTCTAATTTATCAGCTACATGTTCGGCATCTAAATCATTTTTCCAAATATTTTCAACTTTAGAATCATATTCTTCTACAACTTTTTTTATTGCAAAAAAGATATATTCTGCCATCTTTTTTGGATAACGGTGCAATGCAGGTTTTTCTTTTATAATAGTTTCTAAAGATTCTACACTTTGTTCTTTAACAATTCTATCAAAATCAAAGTATCCTAATCTCTTTGAAAGAGAATACGGTAATCTCCATGCCATTTCTGCTTTTACTGATTGATCCGAAATTAATCCAATTAAGAAAGCGTTCCAGTCTGAAAGTAAGAAATCTCTTTCTTCTCTTTCTAGCATATTATCACTCAATATACTATTGTCTTTAATGACTTCCTTTGCAACTTCTTTACATTTTGTATTTAATTGTTCATAATATTTTTCCATTTTTTGTACCTCTACTTTCTAAATTCTATTGGCCAATTGTTTCCAAGTATTTCTTCTTGTTCCTTATTTGTTAAAGCCCACATTCTAGTCTTATCATATTTAGGAACTTTGATATCACTCCAATCTACAATTTTTACAGCTTTATCTGTATAAAATGTATTTAGCATATATAATTCTGCTAAAGTGTTTTGATCAAGTCTATTCAATTCAGTCTCTAAATTAGTTGAATCGATGCACATCCAATACATGTCAGCTTTAGCAAGTAATGTAAGTCTATCCTTTAAATATTGAGCTCCGTTATCATTCAAACTATGATATAAAAAGTAACTCAAAATGTTTTGAGGTGAAATGGGACATAGTCTTTCTCTATATGCTTGTACTCTTGCCCAATCAATATGTTTATAATTTACAAAATTTGCTCCAATATAAACAGTATTATGATGTATCGTTTTATAAGAATTCAACAGATTACTAAAAATATCCTTTCTGAAGTTTTCATCTGTCATTTTATTTAGCCATTCTTTTAATTCCAAATAATTCATTTCAAGTAATTCTTGTCCATAAATATCTGGGACAAATGTGGCTTTTTTCAAGTCTTATGTAAATTAAAATTATTGACTATTATATAAAAAATGATATAATATAAAATATTATATGAGGAGGTTTTTTTATGAAATTAATTTTAGCATCTAATTCAAAAACAAGAAAAGATATTTTTGATATGGTTGGTTGGAAATATGAAGTAGTAACAAGTAATGTTGAAGAACATAGTGAAGCTGTTGATCCAAAACAATATGTAATTGATTTATCAAAAGATAAAGCTCATTCAGTTGCTTCCCAAATCACAGGCAAAGCATTGATTATAGCTGCAGATTCTATTATATGCATGGATAATAAAAAATTTGAAAAGCCTAAAAGTAAAGAAGAAGGCTTTGAAAATATAAAAAAAATGAGTGGGAAAGTTAATTATGCTGTTACTGGAGTAACCATAAAAGATTTATATCATAATAAAGAAATATCTTTTACTGATACTACTGAAGTTTTCTTTAAAAATGTTATGGATAATGATATATCTTGGTATGTAGAAAATGAAAAATATTTATTAAATAGAGCAGGTTATTCTATTGCAGGAAAAACATCAATTTTTGTTGATAAAATCGTAGGAGATTATTATAATATTTTAGGAATGCCTATTAGCAAATTGTATTCTAAATTAAATGAATTAGGTTATACTATTTCGGATTTTGAAATGAAAAAATAGTAAATATATTATTCTAAAAATTTTGCAGGATTAGGGAGTCTACTCGAATCCCGATAACCGCCTAAAAGTGTGGCTTTTAGCAGGGTGCTCTTTGAAAATGGAGTAGACTTTTGTAGGTCAACCAATTTTAAGCAAAAAACAAGCATAAATGTTTCAATTTATACTTGTTTTTTACCTTCTATTTAATTTCTCCTTTTAAATTAATACCATCTTTTAAACCTACAAAATAGTATTTTTTATAAAAATAATAACTTTCATAATCAGTTGTTTCAATATAATCGTTTAACAATTTTATAATATCATTTTTTAATTCATAAAGACTATATGGTATTCTTTCAATTTCTGCATTTAAAGATTTATATTTTTTACTTTTATTTGCTTTATCTTGATTCGTATATCTTTTATCTGTCTCATCTATAAAAACTAGTTCTTCTTCCCTTGCTTCAAATATAGTTTCTAACATATTCATTCTAATATCACCTCCTATTGGTTTCTGATATTAACTCTGTTTAAATTATTATTCAAGTCTTTTCTATAAATAAATTATTTGCATATAAACTTTCAAAATCAAAATCGCTATAATCTCTATCAGATTTATATTGAATTTTATTTTTATAATCTATTTTATTATTATTTATTATATCTTTAACATTTTTGTTATTATGTTCATGATTTATTTGTTTAGATGTATTAACATATTTGTTAATCGGCATAATTTTCCTTAATGCTATTTCTTTTGATTCTTTTTTATATACTATTTCAATTTTTATATATCCTTTTTTCTTTAATGAATTAACGATTCTTGAAGCTTGTACATTGCATATATTTAATAAATTACTAATATATGTATTTGACATTACACATTCATTTTCCTTGCTTAAATATATAATCATTGAATATATCATTTTTTCTTTGTCGTTCAAATCCTTATCTACTAATATCTCATATGGTATCCATATTCCTTTAAATTCTTTCAATACTCCTTTTTCTTTCTAATCAATCGCTCCACAATCAATTCTGTGCCATTTTTAACTAGCTTTACTATAATTTATCGAATCAATAAACAACTATGAATTTAGGCTTATTTTGATATTAAAAACTTTAGCAATATCAGGCTTTTTATTTATTCATCCAAAGATTAAGACTTTACGGGGGTAAAATCACCTGGATGCGAAAATAGTATTAACCATTTTCCTAAATAATCTTCTAACTTTATTTTTCCCAAAGTGGTTTCCGCCTCAAATTCAGGTGCTTTCTCTCCTATTTTTACATTACCATTCATCATTAATTCATAATCCATAAATAAAACTCCTCCCATAATTTATATATATTATGAGATAGAGTTTATTTTAGTTACTAGTTAGATACTTATTATATTTCTTTAAAAACCTCTCCTAAAGACTCATTTATAACTAAATTTGCTAGTTTGTCATAAGGTGTTTTATCTTTGTTTATTAAAACTAATTTATTGCCTCTATAATATCTAATAAGACCAGCTGCAGGATATACTGTTAATGAAGTTCCTGCAACAATTAATATATCTGCATTACTAATATACTTTATTGAGTTATCTATAATATTATCATCTAAATTTTCTCCGTATAAAACAACATCTGGCTTTATAATCCCACCACATTCACATATTGGAATTTCATCACTTTCGAAAACATATTCTGCATTATAAAATTTCTTACACTTTACACAATAATTTCTTGATATACTTCCGTGTAATTCCAACACATTTTTAGATCCAGCTTTTTGATGTAATCCATCAATATTTTGCGTAATTATCGCTTTTAATTTTCCTTGTTCTTCTAATTCAGATAATTTAGTATGGGTTATATTAGGATTATATTTTAATGAATTTAATTTTTCTTTATAAAATTCATAAAATTCTTTCGTATTATTCCAGAAAAAATCTGAGCTTAATATTTCTTCTGGTGGATATTTATATTTTTGGTTATATAATCCATCTTTGCTTCTAAAATCAGGAATTCCACTTTCCGTAGATACTCCTGCACCTCCAAAGAAAACAATATTATTACTTTTACTTATCATGTTTTTTAATTCTTCTATTTTCTCATTCATATCTTATCACCTTATTTAAAATATTTATTACATTATATTCTTCTTTTTAATCTAAATCAATCTTTTCCAAGTCTTTTATTGCAGGATTTGATATACATTTTCCATCATAAGTAAATCTAGAACCATGACATGGACAATCCCATGTTTTGTCAAATTCATTCCATGATAACATACATCCTAAATGTGTACAAACTGGTTTTATAGCATATTTAGTTCCTTTTTCATCAATATATATACCTATCTTCTTTCCATCTATTTCTATTATTTTTCCTTCTCCATTTTTTATATTTATATCTTCTACACTTTTTAGTCTTTCTGATATTTCACCTTTAAAGGTATCAATAACCATATTTTTTACTTCATCACGGTTTATAAAGAAATTTGTTCTAGTACTTTTAAAAATATCTTCATATATATTTTCTTTTCCTAATATTTTGTCTGAAATAATATCTGAGGCAACATATGATGAAGTCATTCCCCATTTATTAAATGCTGTTGCAACATATACATTTTTATACGTCTTAGAAAACTCACCTATATATGGTATTTTATCTAAAGAAATACAATCATTTGTACTCCATCTATACTTTATTTCGCAATCTGGATACCATTTTCTTGCTACTTTTTCTAAAGATTCGTATCCTACATCTTCTTTAGGCATCTCACCAGTCTTGTGGCCTCCACCTCCTAATAATAAGATAGTGTTTCCATTAATTTTAGCTGTTCTAAAAGAATATGTTGGACTATCTATATTTATATACATACCATCAAACTCTTTTTTCTTTATATCTAACCCTATTACATAAGAAGATGTCTGATATATTTTAGAAAAATAAAATCCCGGTATATTTAAGAAAGGATAATGGCTAGCAATAACAACATATTTAGCTTTAATAGAATATGAGTTAGTTTTACATATATAGATACTATCTTTCTTTTCTAAATCATAACATATAGTATTACAAAAAATATCTCCTCCATTTTCTGTTATTTTTTTAGCTAGTCCTTTTACATATTTATATGGATTAAAAGATGCTTGGTCTTTAAATTCAATTGCTCCTAAGATATTGAATGGTAAAGATGAATTTTCCACCCAAATCGCTTTAGGATTTATTTTTTTTACTGCTTCATATTCTTCTTTTAATTTTATTAATTCATCATTATTAACACTATATAAATAACTACTTTCTTTTTTAAAATCACAATCTATATTATTACTTTGGATAATTTCTTGAATCTTTCTTACCGCATTTTCATTTGCTTGAAAATATTTTCTTGCTGTTTCTTCTCCAAATTGATTAATTAAATAATGATAAATTCTCCCATGTTGACTTGTTATTTTAGCAGTAGTATATCCTGTGGTTCCACTTGCTAAATCATCTTTCCTTTCTATTAGAGTAACTTTCATGTTATTTTTACTTAGAATATATCCTAATGTTGTTCCAAAAATTCCTCCTCCAATAATTAAACACTCTGTTTCAATATCATTTTTCAAAACATCATATTCATTTTTTTCTTTATTTTCTAACCAAATTGAATTCATAATAAAAACCTCCTATATTTTGTATTCCCAAAATATTGAAGGTTTATTAATTTTTTATTGTTTTAATCTTAGATATCCAAGTTCTTCCCAAATGTTATATGCTAAATTAAGTCTGAATAATAATGTTGGTTTTGCACCTGCTCTATTTTTATCTACTACACATGCATAATATCTTACATCAGGGTCATCATATTTTTTTAGATTAAAGAATTTAGTATCTACTTCATTTAATGAATATTCATAATTTTTAATAGTATCTCTGTTTATCTGTTTGATCAAACATAATGTATCTAAAACTTCTTTTACAGTTCTACTAACCGCCAAATCATTTACATTTAAATTTACTGGTAATGTCTGACTTTCTGCAAGTTGCAAAGTTGAACAAATATATATATTTAAATTTTGTGCCAAATTAGAAAGAATTGTTGCTGTCTTTTTTAATTCTTCTCCTATACCAATATTTGCAGTATCTGTTTTTAATGTATCATAAAATACATATTCAATTTTTTCTTTATAGTAATAATTCATAATTACCTTTTTTAGCTCATCATTTGTATGGTCAGTAATATTTATAAAGTAAATTGAATTATTAATTTCTTTATTTGCCCATTCTGTAATTTTTACAGTTTTCCTAAATTCACTAGACTCTTCCATCAATCTCTTAACAAAATTGCTTTGAGTCTCTCCTTTTCTTTTTAAAATAAATCCATCTTTATCTACTTCTATATTTTTAGGATTATCTGCTCTAAATTTAAATTCTAATAATTCTCCTTCTGTTTTAGAAAGCTTTTGTCCATGTAATTTTTGAATTTCCTCATTATTTATAATTGTTGTAATAAGACAAAGCTTCATTTTTTCCTCTGACATCTCATTTGAAATTATTAGAACTTTTTTCTTATGGACTAAGGCTGTATATGCAGCTAAATCTATAGTAAATCTACTTTTACCAGAGTTTGATGGCATTGCAAAAGCCATAGTTTCACCTTTTCTAATTCCTTTAAATACACTTGATAGTATAGGAAATGGTAATGCAAGTCCATTTCTTAGATTGTTATCACCTAATTCTAAGAAACTTGTTAGATTTCTATTTAATATCGACCTCTTGAACTTTCCAGTATCATTTACTTGAATAATTGCGTTTTTTACTTCTTCCTCTGACATTTCAGAATAAAGTAAATAATCTTTTATTTCAACTATTCTATCTTGTATTTCTTTTATTGGAACTTCTAAATAGCTTTTTCTTAAGATAAATAACTTTTTAAGTTCTAAATATATTTCTTGCATATCTAGGCTTTTATCTTCAATTTCTTCTTTCAATTTTGCTTTTAATTTAAAACTTTCTTCATTATCTTTTGCAAAATTGAAATTAGCTTTTGCTGTTTCTGAACTATATGCTCCACCTTCTGTAAATAATACACTTTTATATATATTTAAATATTCAGGATTTTCAAAAAAACATTCATCATATATAAAATAGTATTTTACAATATATCTTGGATCTCTAAGTAATAAAGCTATATAATCATGTTCTAATTTCTCATCTTGAAGTTCTTTTGGAAATATACTATTTAATTTTTTCTCTTCTTTTTGCTTTTTTTCTTTTTCAGCTTTTTCTTTGTTTTTCTTTTTTTCTTCTCTAGATTGTTCGTTTAGTTTTTCCATTTTCTTTAAAGCTAAAATATAGTTTTTATTCATAAGATCATTTCTTATTTCTTCTATTAAATCAGCATTTTCCTCTGTTATCATTATACTATCTAAAATTTCATATATTTTTTTTATCTTATTTTCTTCCATTCTTTTTCTTCCTTTATTAAAATTAGATTAATATTTTTTCAGAGGAATTATCTTCCTCCGCCTCCGTCCGCCGTCCGTCCGGCCGGCCTCCGCCGCCACCTGAGAATCCTCCGTCCTCCTCCTGTGGCTGAAGAATATGCAGACGACATTGAATTGTTAATTGCATTTGAAAAGCTTGATGAAAAATTTGTATTCATCATTAAATACATATATGCATATGTATTTACATTAACTTCATTTTCTATATTAGGATATACTGTTTTTAGTTGTTTTAAAACTTTATCTGCTATGCCAAAAGCTGTAGCATAAACTAAGAAATGTTCCCATATAACTATTTGAGGAATATCTTTTTCTTTTAATAAAGAAAAATCTAACATATATTTTTTTAAGCCTTTCCATCTTTCCTTTTCATTTATTCCTTTTTGAGTATATACATTTACACTATTCATTGCCTTTTGAATAATAATACTTGAAATTATTAGTGAGATAATTAATATTATAACACCTATAGCTGGTAATATTCCAAGTAAGCTAGAAAGTATTATTGCAACCATAATTAAGAATATTATAGCAAACATATATAATCCCATTGAAGTAGCATATTTATCATATTCTTTCTTTGCTTCTTTATCATATATTCCTTCGTTAACTAATTCTTCTACAGTTACTTTTGATAGATTATCTTGTAATTTTATAATCTTGTTTCTAGAAGCTGTTGATGTTATATATTTCTTTAATTCATCTACTGTTATCTCTCCAGTTGATTTCGTAGCTTCAACAAGAAAATCAAATACTATTTTTTCATCTGGTAATAAATTAATAACTTCATTTTTTAATATTTTAATTGTAATCTTTTCTTTTCTCTTTTCCTGCTCTAAGTTAAATTCTAAAATTCCTTTTAAGTTTAGATTTAATAAAGTAGCAGAAAAGATTCTACCTATATCATTTCCAACAAATTCAGCTTTTAATTCTTTTATAATACTTATAGCTTGTGCTGGAGTAGCATTTTCTCTTGGTAATTCTCTAAAATATTCTAATTCCATATCAGGAGTAAACTTTTTCTGTTCCTTTGATTTTCTATATTTGCCTATTGCAAAGATAATAGAATAAATTGATGCACCTATTGCTGCTATAAATATAACTATCCCTGTAGCTTGATGCATTCTTCTTCTGTTATTTGCTTCTTCTGCCCATATAGTTTCTTCCCCGATTACACTATCTAGAATATTTTCGTCATCTTCTCTTCCTGAATAAAGAATCATATCTGTTGGAAATAAGGTTCTTATCTCTACATATCTACCAGAATTAAAATTATTAATTGTAAATTCAATTTTATTTAAATCTGTTGCATATATCTCTCCATTCAAACCTTCAGTATGTCCCCAAACTTTTATGTCTTCTTTTGCTGTTGCATTTTCTGGTAACATTATTGTTCCTGTAATTTTTCCAGCATCTACTTCAAAATCTTCTCCTACAAATTGCCAATAAAGTTCTGCATAATCATTATGTTTTGATACTGCATCAATTACCGTGTATGAAATAGCATACACTCTTGAATCTTCTCCACTATCTAGTCCTACTCCCCATGCTATTTCAAAATTTCCATCACTATTTCTCATTCCATAGTAGCAATTATTTGTCACATGATACATTAATTCATTAATTTTAGTTAAATTTCTTTCTGTCCCATCTGTTATTTCAGTAACAGTCACATTTTCTATACCAGTATATTTACTATTATCTGTTTTAAACGTTTTATACAAAGTGTTTGTATCTTCAATATCAATATTCCAAATCTCTGTAACATCCATACTTCCATCATAGTTTAATGTAGCATAAAAATATAAACTGTTAAGGTATAGATCACTACTAGAAGCTTCGCTTACAGTATTGGAAATTAATATAGCAAAAGTCATTACTGTCAAAAGAAAAATAAATTTTAAAAACTTTCTCATATTATCCCCCTTTATCTCCTTTTTATTTTTATTCATTATATACTTTAAACTTTTATTTTACAATAGATTTTTTTATTAATTTGTGCTATTATATTATATATTAAATTATTACATTAAGGAGGACTTTTTATGGCCTTTGACGGTATTACAACTAAAGTAATTTCAGATGAATTGCAAATGCTTAAAGGTGCAAGAATTGATAAGATATTCCAACCTTCAAAAAATAATATTTTGATTGGTTGTTATTTAAATAGAACAAATTATTTAATAAATATTTCTACACAATCACCTAATTACAGGATTCATTTAACAACTCATCCTGCTTCTAATCCACAAAATGCTCCTAGTTTTTGTATGTTACTTCGTAAGCATTTATTAGGGTTACATATAAAGAATATAGTAACTAGCAATTTAGAAAGAATTGTAACTATTGAGTTTGAAGGATTTGATGATATTGATGATATAATCTACAAAAAATTAATTATAGAGTTAATGGGAAAACATTGTAATATCATTTTAGTAGATGATAATAATATAATAATTGATAGTTTACGACATATACAAAATGAAAGTGAAATACATAATGTAATTCCACATACCAAATATACATATCCTAAAACAAATAAACTTAATTTTTTTGATTGCAACAATTTTGAAGAATTTTTATCTAATATATCATATAATGATTTATCAGATATTCCTTCTTCTATTTCATCTAAGTATAATGGGATAAGCAAAGTATTTGTTGAAAACACTATAAAAGAATTAAATATTAATGATATTTCAAAAGATTCTCTAAATACGCTATATACATATATTCATGATATTGTATTTTCTTCTAATTTAGATGAATTGTGTTTTAAAAAAGTTAACTCTAATTATTTTTTAACAAAATCAAATTTGGATGTAAAAGAAAATGCAGATTCTTTTCATCTAAATTTCTTTATTGATGATTACTATTTTAATAAAGAAACTTCAGAGAATTTTAAAACATATAGAAATAGTTTGCTTAAATTAATTTTAGGTAATTTAAATAAATATAAAAAGAGATTAAAAAATATAGATGAAAAATTAGCTAATTGTGAAAATATGGATAAATACAAACTATATGGAGAGCTTATAACTGCAAACCTATATAGAATTCCTAGTAAAAACTTAAATGAGATTGAACTTGAAAATTATTATGATAACAACAAGATTATAAAAATACCTTTAGATTCAAAATATCTACCATCTATAAATGCTAAAAGATATTTTAAAAAATATAACAAATTAAAAAATGCTTTAGAAATAGTTAATATACAAAAACAAGAAACTTTATCAGAACTTGAATATATTGAAAGCATTGTATATGAATTAGAATCTTCAAGAAATATAGAAGAACTATTTGATATATATGATGAAATTTCTGAAAATGTTATTTTCAAAACTTCTAAAATTCAAAATAAGAAGAAAAATACCAACATCAAGAAAACTAGTCTTACAAAAAACAAAAGCGCAAAATTTAACCCTTTAAAGTTCAATATAGACGGTTTTACTTTCTTAGTTGGAAGAAATAATAAGGAAAATGATTATTTAACTTTAAAATATTCTAAAAAAACTGATTTATGGTTTCATACTAAAGATATTCATGGAAGCCATGGTGTTTTGATTTTAGATAATAAAGAACCTTCTAAAGATATTATTCTAAAATGTGCAGAAATAACTGCTTATCATAGTAAAGCAAGAATGTCTTCAAATGTTCCAGTAGATACTTGTAAAATAAAATTTGTTAAAAAACCTAAAGGTGCAAAACCTGGTATGGTTATTTATACTGATTACAAAACATTATATATAACTCTTAAGGAGAAATAAAAAAATAATTCCAGATTATATAATTAATAATTTGGAATTATTTTTTATTATCTATTTTATCCCCAGAATATTAAAAATGTAAGTGCTGTTGCAAGTACTATTTCTGGTTTAGTCCATTCATCTGGTATTATTTTTAATTCTTGGTCTGTCTTTTCATTTACAATACTTATTTCATAAGAAGTTGAGTCTTCTAATTCATAAAAAACTTTAAATTCTTGTGAAGAAGTTGCTTTTTCTAAATCTATATATCTAGTTCCAAGTAACATATTTCTTTCTGAATAAATATCTATTCTTAAATATTTTCCATCAATCTCTGCTGGATTGTTAATTGTTCCTATTATTTTTCCATTAACTAATGTTGATTCTGCATCTTGTATTACAACTTGTTCGAAACTATCTTTTCTTTCTAATGGTTTATATGAAGATGCTAATCCAACATTTATTAAAAATTCTGAAAATATGAAAAATAACACTAACCATATTATGTATTTTAGAAATCTTTTTAGTGTACTCATATATTTTATTTCTCCTATCTTAATAACTCTGCATTAATTATAGCAAATTATGCTAGTTTTTTCAAGGTATGCAGAAAAACTAATATTTAATAGTGTAGTATATGTTACTTTTTTTATCTTTTAGTTTGAATTATTTAATCTATTTATCTTTTACATTTTTCGACATAATCCATGCTACAATTCACTGGTGGAACCAAGTGTTACAGAATATATTATTTTTTTGTCTACTCGGGAATTTGACACTTGTATAATAACAAAATTGATATAAGCATTGATAATGC
>CAMFER010000033.1 GCA_945949485.1 uncultured Clostridium sp.
TCAAATAATGCATGCTCTATTGAATGTACTATTATATGTAACATATTATTTCTCCCTAATTTATTATATTTCCATTTTTATATAGTAACATATTTCTCTCATTTTTTCAAGTAAAGAAAAATAGGAAAAGTTATGCATTTATACTTTCCTATTCCATCATTTAGTAATTGAGTATTAATATATAATTCTATCTTCTACAACAATTTCTTCTACAAGTATTATCTACTGTACTTATAGTCACAGTATTATCTGCATTTTCACAAGTACAATTATTAGAAGTTGTTTGTAAATTCATACAATTGTTTTTTATTCTACAAATTAAAGATGTAAGTAAAGCTGTTATAAAACTTAGCAATGTATAAATTATAGTAACTATTAATAAAGATAGATTATTTATAGCAAATGTTACAACTAAGAATATTGAAAATATTATTCCTGCAACTAAAAAAGGACATTTTAATATTTTCTGTAAAGCTATAGATATTATAACTACTGCTACTGGTAATGCAAAAGCAAAAAGTAATATATTCATATTTTTTCTCCTTTTCTTTTAATTTTATATAAACTTATTTTAATATATATTATGCAAAGTTTGTTTTTTAGGTTAATCTTACAAAATAAAAAAAGCATAATTTACATACATAAATTATACTTCTTAAATTTTGGTATTTATTATTCATATTCTACTTTTACTAAATACAGCCCTTGTGGTTTTAATGTTTTACCTGCATTTTGTCTGTCTTTTAATTCTATTATTTCTTTAATTTCTTCTGGCTTTATTTTTCCCATACCAACATCTACTAAAGTTCCAGCAATTATTCTTACCATATTATACAAAAAACCATTTCCCGTTAATTCTATCCAAATTCTTTCATCAGGTTTTTCTATTATCTCAGCCTTATAAATGGTTCTTACACTACTTTTGCTACTTGTTCCGCTAGCTTTAAATGCTTTAAAATCATGTTCACCTTCAAAATATTTTATAGCTTTTTTCATTGCTTCTATATCTAATTTATTAGGTATATGTGTTTCTAAATCTCTATATATAGCTGTTCCATATTTAGAATTATTTATAATATATCTATATGTTTTTCTCTTACATGTAAGCCTACTATGAAATCTTTCATCTACTTCTTCAGCGCCTTTTATCAATATTGATTTTTTTAGATTAGCATTTAAGGCTAATGGTAATTTCTCTATTGGAATATTAGAATTTGTTTTAAAATTTGCAACTTGTCCGCAAAGCATGTACTTTTGCATCTGTTCTTCCTGAAGCTGTTAAATCTACTTTTTCACCTGTTATTTGTTCTATTGCATTTTCTATTGTACCTTGTATATTTGCTTTATTTGGTTGTTTTTGCCATCCATTAAAGTCTTTGCCATCATATTCTATTACTAATTTTATATTTCTCATTTTAATTTTCCTTGTCTTGTTTTATTTCAGCTTTTTCTTTTTTCAATTTTTCTCTAATACTTTTTAATCTACTTGCTCTTTCTTTTTTCTCTACTGCAAATCTCTTAGTAACTACATTACTAATTAATATTTTCTTTAGAACATCTTCTCTTAAATCCGCAATTAATGTACCATCTTTTGCTATTGATATTTTTCCGGTTTCTTCTGATACAACAACCACAATACTATCAGATTCTTTTGAAATTCCTATTGCTGCTCTATGTCTTGTTCCTAATTCTTTTGCTATATCTTTATCATCTGCTAAAGGTAATACACATGCTGCAGCAGCTATTTTATTTCCAGATATTACAACTGCTCCATCATGTAATGGTGTTTTAGGTTCAAATATATTTACTAATAATTGTGGTGATACTTCTGCTCCCATAGGAATTCCTGTAGCTATTATATCTTGTATTTTTATATCTCTTTCAATTACAATCAAAGCTCCTGTTTTAGCTTTAGAAAGTTCAGTTGCAGCAATTACTATCTTATATATATCTTCTTTTGTTTTTGTTGAAATATCTTTATCAATACCAAAAAATTTAGTTATCTTGTTAGTTCCTAATTGTTCTAACCCTCTTCTTAATTCTGGTTGGAATATTACAATGATTGCAATAACACCTAGATTCATAATTCCTGTCAAAATCCAGTTCAATATCTTTAAATTTAGTAATCCACTTACCCAAGTAATTACTATTAATAAAGCAATTCCTTTTATTAATTGCCAAGCTCTAGAACCTTTAACCATTCTAAAAAAGCAATATAGTAAAAATATCACTAATGCTAAATCTATTATTAAAGTTATTAATTCAAATGGATTTGCCTGTAATGATTTTATATATGCTAATATATTATCTTTATAAAATTTTTCCCAATTCATACCTAAATTAATTATCATATGTTTTTTCTCCTTTTATCCAATTAATGCATATATAAATGTACCACATGTTGCTGTTAACATTAATATTGCTAATATACCTGCCATTACTTTTACAAATATTTGTCCTTTATCATAATGTCTTTTTTCTTCTTTTACTTTTTGATTTTTTTTATTTTTCATAATTTCACTTCTTCCTTTCTAATTGTTCTACATTATTAATTATATCATAAAAAAATGCTTTTTCAATTATTTTCACCTAAATTTCATCAAGTTTACTCATTCAATATTTTCCATTATTTTTATTATACATTTATTATGTTTTACTTTTTCTTCTGTGACTTTAATAGTTTTTCTCATATCCTCTACTGCTTTTTCTAATTTTTCTTTGTCATTTGCATATATATAACCTAAGATTTCATTTTCATCTATACCTTGTCCTACCTTTTTGTTTAATAATATTCCTACAGTATAATCTATATCATCTTCTTTTTTTACTCTTCCTGCTCCTAGCTCACATGATATTTTTCCTATTTCTTTTGCATCTATAGATTTGATATATCCTTTTTTATCACTATATACTGGTTCAATATATTTAGGTTTTTCAAAATTTTCTAAATCTTCTATATATGATATATCTCCTTTTTGTCTTTTTACCATTTCTAAGAATTTATTATATGCTTTTTGATTATTCAAGTTTTCTAGTAATATTTTTTTATTATTTTCGATGTCATCTCCCTTTTCTGCTAGTTTCATCATATATGCTCCTAATTCCAATACCACTTGTTTTACATCTTCTGGTATTTCTCCTCTAAGCGATCTAACCGCTTCTTGTACTTCTAAAATATTTCCTACTGCATATCCTAAAGGTTCATCCATATTAGTTAATATACATACTGTTTCTCTTCCAGCTAATTTTCCTATTTCAATCATCTCTTTTGCGAGTTTTTTTGCTTGTTCTAGATTTTTCATGAAAGCTCCTTTACCAACAGTAACATCTAATACTATTTTTTGCGCTCCACTTGCTATCTTTTTACTCATAATGCTAGAAGCTATTAACGGAATACTTTCAACACAAGATATAGTATCTCTTAACGCATATATTTTTTTATCTGCTGGTGCTAAATTTAATGTTTGCGTTATCATACTTATTCCTATTTCTTTTACATTAGTTATAAATTCATCTATTCCTATATTTACATTATATCCTGGTATTGCTTCTAATTTATCTGCTGTTCCTCCGAGTAAAACCTAGACCTCTTCCTGACATTTTAGCAACAGGAACTCCTACAGATGCAACAAGTGGAAGTAATATTAATGATACTTTATCTCCTACTCCTCCTGTTGAATGTTTATCCACAATTATTTCTCCTAATGTTGATAAATCTAAGATATCTCCGGAATTTGCCATTGCTAATGTTAGATTTACAGTTTCTTTTTTAGTCATTCCATTTATATATATTGCCATAATTAATGCTGACATTTGATAATCTGCAATATCACCATTAGTATATCCTTTTACAACATATTCTATTTCTTCTTTTGTAAGCTCTATTTTATCTCTTTTCTTTTCTATAATATCTAATATATTCATTTTTTAGTTCTCCTCTTAAGTTATATTTTTTAAGGAGGAATATTTTCCTCCCTTTATACAAACTTCTTTGTAAAACTTCTTCTATGTATAGGACATAATCCATATTCTTTTATGGCTGCTATATGTTTTGCTGTTCCATATCCTTTGTGTGATTTAAATTCATATTGTGGATATATTTCATCCCATTGCCTCATTATTCTATCCCTTGTTACTTTAGCAATTATTGATGCAGCAGCAATGTTATAGCATTTTGCATCTCCCTTAATTATTGATTCGTATGGTATTCCTTTTGTATTTATATGTTCTAAAGCATCTACTACAATCAAATCTGGTTTTACATCTAAACCTTCAACTACTTTAGTAACACCTTCTTTTGTTGCATTTAGTATATTTATTTCATCAATAACATCTTGTCCTATTATTGCAACAGAATAGCTTATTGCTTCTTCTAAAATTAAATCATAAAGTTTTTCTCTTTTCTTTTCAGAAACTTTTTTAGAATCGTTTATCCCTTCAATCATTGAATCTTTTGGCATTATAACTCCTGCTACTACAACAGGGCCTGCTAAAGGTCCTCTTCCTGCTTCATCAATTCCACAGATATTATTAAATCCTTTTTCATATAAATCTTTTTCTATTTCTTTTAGTTTAGTTAATCTTTCTAATTCTTTTTCTTTCATTTATAAGTACCTTCTTTTGCTATTTCTAAATTATCTATAATTCAATTTTATCTATTTCTGTTAAAGAATATACATTATTAAATCCAATATTGTTATATACTTCTACTGTTAAATTAGTTTCATCAAATTTAACAAAGTATGCTTCTCCTTCTTCTAACTCTATTTTATTTAATCCCCAACTTTCTAAAGCTTCTGGTGTCACATAATAGCAATTATTCTTTGGTATTTGTGATGGGATGTTTTCTCCTGATTCACTTGCTTTTTGCAATTTAGCAGTTGTCTCATATACCTCTTCTCTAACTTCTGGTCTTCTTCCTTCATCTGGTGTTGGTCCCATTTTAAAACTAACTTCTTCTACATATTCCCTAGCTTTTGCTTGAATCATAAGCATGTTTGTTTTCAAAGCCTCTAGATTTGCACTTTTTATCATTTCTTTTCCTGAATATATACTAATTGATGCAATTATTCCTAAAACTATTACTGTTATTACTAACGCTACTAATGTTACTCCTTTATTTTCTCTCATTTGTTTACCTTCCTTTTCCTAACTTTTTTTCTTATATAATTATATATATATAATACACATTTTTCAATAATATATTGAAATAAGTTTTAAAAAAACTTGTTTTTTTCACAAACTTTTCACAAATCTATTGTATTATATTGCCATAATAATTTATATTATTATAGGAGGTATTTTAAAAATGGAAGAAAAAAAAGAAAAAAAACCAATAATTGAAGTAAAATCTTCAACATCAAATTTTAAAACTGTAAAAGATTCAAATTCATATAAATCTTTTAATGAAAAGAAAAACGATAAAACAAAAATAGGATTTGGTAGAAGTGTTCTAGTTCCTTTTGCAAGTGGTGTTTTAGGATGTGCATTAGTTATCGGAACTTGTTTTGGAGTTCCTTCAATAAGATCTAACCTTTTAGGAATTGATTCTACTACTTCAACAACAAATAATACTAATTCTCAAGCAAGTGGATATGTTTCACAAACTTCATTATCTAATTATTCTGATACATCTATTTATGCTGCAAACAAAATATTACCATCTATAGTTGGTATAAAAGTAGAATACAATGTTAATTCAGCATTAACGATCTTTGGTCAATCTCAAACTTCTACAGGAACTGCAACTGGATCTGGAATAATTATTAGTGAAGATGGTTATATCTTAACAAATAATCATATTGTTTCAACTTCTTCTGATAATTCATACTATGAAGTTTCTGAAGCTACCAAAGTAACTGTAACTTTATTTAATGATGAAACTGAATATGAAGCAAAAATTGTAGGAACTGATGAACAAACTGATTTAGCTGTTATAAAAATTGAAAAAGCAGGTTTAACAAAAGCTGAATTTGCTGATTCTGACAATGTAAAAGTTGGAGAATTTGCAATGGCTGTTGGAAATCCTTTAGGCATGGAAAGTACCATTACTTGTGGTGTAGTTAGTGCGGTTAATAGAAAAGTAACTGATTCTGACGGAAAAAATTACACTTTAATTCAAACTGATGCAGCAATAAATGCTGGTAATAGTGGTGGTGCCTTAGTAAACAGTCAAGGTCAAGTAATAGGAATTAATACTTTAAAATTAGAAGGTACTGGTATTGAAGGGATGGGATTTGCAATTCCAATCAATTCAACAACTGATATTTCTTCTCAATTAATTAAATATAGCAAAGTAAAAAGACCATATATTGGAATTACAGGTATGGATTTAGATGAAAAAACAGCAAAAGCAAATAATCTTGTTGTTGGTGTTTATGTAAAAGCTATTGATGATTTCTCTGCAGCTGAGAAAGCTGGATTAAAAATCGGTGATGTAATTATTGAAGCAGATGGTCAAAAAATTACTACTATGGATGAATTAACTGAAATTAAAAATAAACATCAAATTGGTGATGAGATGAAAATTAAAGTAAATAGAAATGGCGAAGAAAAAGAATTGGCTTTAACACTTGCCGAACAACCATAATAAAAGAAAGGCTAAAGCCTTTCTTTTATCTTATTTAGCTTTTACTTTTACATTTTATTTTATTTCATTCATAATTTTATTAATTTTAAAAATGATTTTTATATAATTATCTGTTTTTTCACTTATAGTTCACACAATGGACAAAAATTGTGATTATAATACAGACATAATCAGTTAAGACTGATTTAAAATTAAAAACATCCCCTTTTATTTTCAAAAAGAGAAGCTTAAAGCTTCTCTTTTATATTTATTTTATTAAGTCAAAATTCATATTTTCTTTTAATTATATTAGAAAATAATTAAATCCATTTCACTAGTTAATTCTTCATTTCCATAAGGATATATTACATATAATATATCTTTAGTGATATAGAATATATCTGAATTTTCTACTTTATATCTATCATTATTTGCATCTCTACTATATATGTTATATCCTAAACTTTTTAAACTTTCCGCTCTATCTTGTTCTAATTTTATTTCATCTTTTATAGTTTTTTCCGCATCACTTTTTTCAATTTGTTTTATTCTTAAAGCTTCTTCTAATGTTACTTCTTTGTTATTTCTTAAATCATAATTAAAAGTCTCTATTATAACTCTTTGTGCACTTGTTCCTTCTTTTAAATTCGAACGTATCATTAAGCTTAGTATTCCATCATAATCATTAGCAACATATTCTACTGTGTATATCACATTTTTATTTTCACTTTCTAGTACTTCTTGTGTCTTTTTAACAAATTGATTTATTTCCTCATTAAAATTATTTGCAGCTTTGTTATCAAGATTAACATATGGTATATGTACTTCTAAATCATAACTGTTTAATTTTGTTTCTTTTTTTTCATAATTTGTATATACTAGAGATTTTTCTTTATCTTTCTTTTTTGACTGATTATCTTCATTTTCTTCTATAGCATTAGTAAAAACTTTATCGAAATTTGATTTTATATTTTGAATCTCCTCTTCAGATTTTTTTACTATATTAGTTTCTTCACCTAAACCAATAAATTTTCCTAAATCAATTCTTGCATAAAACTGCACATAAAAAGCTACAATTATTGATATTACACATATAAATATTATAACTGCATAAATAATTAATTGTCTTTTTGAAAACACTTTATTCTCTGGTAACGTTACATTCATTTTAGTTTTTCCTCTCCTATTTCTATTCTTAAAAATTATATCATTTTATGTATTTTTTTTCAACTTAAATTACCAGTATTTTCATTATTAATTTTCTATTAAAATTCTTAATTTTATTGACTATTCTCGTTTTTTACGATATTATATATATATTGTAAAATATATAATTTTATTAGAAATGAGGAATTAAAAGTATGCTATGTTCAGAATGTAATAAAAATCCAGCTATACTTTTTTATAAAAAAATAGAAAATGGAAAAGAATCACTTGAAGGATATTGTTTTGAATGCGCTAAGAAAAAAGGTATCGATCCTATTCAAGCATTAAATACTCAAAGTCAAATACTTTCAAATGATAAAATCAACATGAATGATATGACAAAACAATTTGAAACTATTTTTAAAGATTTAGCTGAAAATATAAATTTAGAAGATATTGAAAATATTGAAGGTGCAATAACTTTTGATAATACCAATGGTGATGATGAAGATTCTCCTAAAATAGCAGGAGCTGCTATTCCACTTGGATCAATCTTTTCTAATATGTTCAACTCTTCTAAAAATAATAATGAAAATGATGATTTATCAAACGGAAGAAAAAAAGTAAAAGTAGAAAAAAAGAAAGCACAAAAACAAAGTAAAAAGAAAAAATTTCTTGATACTTACGGTACAAACTTAACTTTTAAAGCTAAAAATAATGAATTAGATCAAGTAATTGGTAGAGAAAAAGAAATTCAAAGAATTGTTCAAATATTAAATAGACGTTCAAAAAACAACCCTTGCCTAATTGGTGAACCAGGTGTTGGAAAAACTGCTATCGCACAAGGATTAGCAATTAGAATTGCAAATCAAAATGTGCCTGCAAAACTTTTAAATAAAGAGGTTTATTTATTAGATATGACATCAATTATTGCTGGAACACAATTTAGAGGTCAATTTGAATCAAGAATGAAAGGCATTATTGATGAATGTAAAGAATACGGAAATATCATTTTAGTAATTGATGAAATCCATAATATAATAGGTGCTGGTGACGGTGAACATTCAATGAATGCAGCAAATATTTTGAAACCTGCTTTATCTAATGGTGACATTCAATTAATAGGAACAACAACTTTAAAAGAATATAGAAAATATATAGAAAAAGATTCTGCGTTAGAAAGAAGATTCCAGCAAGTTTTAGTTGAAGAACCTAATGTGGATGATTCTATAACTATTTTAGATGGAATTAAAAAATATTATGAAGATTATCATAAAGTAAAAATCTCTTCTGATGTAATAAGACAAGCAGTTATAATGTCTGAAAAATACATTCATGATAGATTTTTACCAGATAAAGCTATTGATATTCTAGATGAAGCTTGTTCTAGAATTAATCTTGAAAATAAAGATTTATATAAACTAGAAATGTTAAAACAAGAACTTGCAAAAGTCCAAGCTGAAAAAGAAGAAGTTGTAGCAGCTGATTCTACAGAAGATTATCAAAAAGCTGCTGATTTAAAAACTAAAGAATGTCAATTAATTGAAGAAATTGATAATCTAAATAAGAAAATGAAGCCAAAACAACTTACTATTCAAGATATAGCAACAGTTATTGAAAACTGGACAAAAATCCCAGTTAAAAAAATAACTGAAGCTGAAACTTTAAAACTATTAAACCTTGAATCAAATCTTCATAAAAGAGTTATTGGTCAAGATGAAGCTGTAAACAGTGTGGCAAGAGCTATTAGAAGAAATAGAGCAGGTTTAAAAAGTACCAAGAGACCACCTTCATTTATATTTGTAGGGCCTACTGGTGTTGGTAAAACAGAACTTGCAAAATCTTTAGCATATGAAATGTTTGGTTCTGAAGATGCAATTATTAGAGTTGATATGTCTGAATACATGGAAAGTCATTCTACATCTAAATTAATAGGTGCACCTCCTGGATATGTAGGCTATGATGATGCAGGTCAATTAACAGATAAAGTTAAAAGAAGACCTTATTCTATAATTCTTTTAGACGAAATAGAAAAAGCTCATCCAGATGTATTTAATATTTTATTACAAGTTTTAGATGATGGACGTTTGACTGATAGTCAAGGTAATGTTGTTAGCTTCTCTAATACAATTATCATCATGACATCAAATGCTGGTTCAAATTTAAATACAAATTCAATTGGATTTAATAATAATAATTCATTTAATAAATCAAAAGTAATTGATAATTTAAAAGATGTATTTAGGCCTGAATTTTTAAACAGAGTTGATGAAATAGTTTCATTTAACTCTTTAACAAAAGAACAATTATTACAAATTGTTGATTTAATGTTAAAAGACACAATAAAAGCTTTATCTGAAAAAGATATAAAATTTGAAATATCTGAAGAGGCTAAAAAATTCATATTAGATAAAGGAACCGATATAAAATTTGGAGCAAGACCACTTAGAAGGGCAATACAAAGATATATTGAAGACGAATTATCTGAATTAATATTAAAAGGCGAATTAATAGATGGTCAAACTGTAAAAATATCTTTTAAAAATGACGAATTAAAATTTGAAATAAAATAGGAGAAAATTATGTTTAAACACGTACCAAACGCTTTAACAATTTTAAGATTTTTATTTATCCCTTTTATTGTATTAAATATTTTTATGGAAGAATATATATTAGCTTTTATATTTTTTACAATATCAGGTTTAACAGACATTGCAGATGGATTCATCGCTAGAAAATTTAATTATATTTCTACTTTTGGAAAATTAATGGATCCTCTAGCAGACAAGTTAACACAAATTTCAGCTCTAGCATCTTTATGTATCACAGATATTGTACCAATTTGGATTCTAGTAATCGTACTATTTAAAGAATTTTTTATGATTTCTGGAGCCTCTTTCCTTTATGGAAAAGATGTGGTTGTTTATAGTAAATGGTATGGAAAACTTGCAACAGTTTTATTTTATCTAGCAATAGTTGCTTCTCTTTTAGTTAAACAATTTGGTTTAACTGGAATTTATAATAGTATTGATTTTGGTCTATATTGTTTAGCACTTATTGCAACTATATTCTCTTTAATAATGTATATAAAAGATTCATATAATAAAGGATTTATAGATAAAGAAGATTTAAAAAAAGAAGTAATAATTGACCAAAAAACTAAAAAAAGTAAAACTTAAATTATTAAAAGAAGTAAGATTAAAACTTACTTCTTTTCTGTTTTATTCATAATCTTCCATTAATTGATTTAATTGCTGTTTGCCATTTATTTCTATACCTCTTTCTATTTGAAGTCTATCAGTTTCAGGTAAATATTCAGTCGATATGTCAGTTTTCAAATATTCTTCTTCTCCGTTTTCTGTCTTTTGGTATATTATTACTTGTCCATTTTTACTTCTTACTATATAATGTTCCCCACAATCTCCTTGTACTTCTTTATATATAACAATTTCATTACTAGTAAATTTTTCTATTTGCCAATCACTATATTCTTTTTCAAATTCTTTTTTTGTTTTATTAACTAATTCTTCTTTAATATTATTATATGAACTTGTAGTGTGACTACATCCTTTATAATATATTTTCTCTGTCACAACACAATTAGGTGATATTTTTTCTTCCTCCTCTGAATTTGTTTCAATAGTATTTTCATTACTTTCCATATTATTTTCTTTTTCTATATTCGAATTTCCTTCTTCCACTATTGTTACTATATTACTAGGCTTATCCGTATTTTCTGGTCCAGATATTGCCACAGCAGTAATTATTCCTATTAATACTACTATAATAGATATCATTGTAATTATTATTTTATTCATCTTTTTACCTCCGAATGTTTTTTATATTATTTACTATATTTGTTAAATTTATACAATTTATATATATTTTCTTTAATTAGTTAAAGTTTTAATATGATAATTACTTCCATACTGTGATGACCAAATATTTTTTCCTACACCTATTTCTGATTACATAATAAAAATTTTGTTAATATAAAATCTAAATCCACATTCGAAAAAAGGATTGCTTACTTCATGCAATCCTTTTTTCGAATATCATTCCACCTTGATTAATGATGTATTATCTTGTTCTATATTAATTTTATACATTGTTTCTTCCTCTACTTTTTCATTAAACTGTTTCTCAAATTCTTTCTTTAATGTATCATTAGCTTTCTGAATATATACATAGGTATAATTATTTTCTTGAAACATTTCCCTCCATTTATCTATATTTTCTGTTATTCCCTTATTATCCAACTTAATAGGAATCATTTGATATTTGGCTATTTGCAATGAATATCTATTAGTATCTACTGTTGTGTCAATATAAAATATTTTATCTTCGACTGATAATTTATCTTTATAATTTAGAATTTTTATATATGTTTTTCTGTCTGTCATTGCAACAATTTTTGATTGCTTTCCTTGAACTATCTTTTCTTCTATTGTTTCTAATGGTAAAAATGCAATTAATATGCATAATGCTATAACTATATTTTTGTAATTTATATTATTACTCTCTTCTATTCCTACACTTATATGAAACACAATTATTCCCAAAAATATTGTCCCGAAATATCTTTCAAAACTACTAAATGCCATTGTTTCCTCAACGTTAAATAAAAATAAATATATAAATAACATATAAATTAGATATACTATTTCAAAAATATATAAAGCAATTGAATAGTACTTATATTCTTTTCTTGTTTCTTCTTTATCTATTTTATTATATACATATATATTAATAGCCATAATTAATAATGTAGCTGCAAATATAGTCAAATTTCTTTCTGTTATTGTACTTCTAGTAAAAATACTTTTAAAATATGAATTTGTAAAACCTTCTTTTCCTTCTGGCTCTTTTCCCTTTAAGATGTCTATTATATTTTGAAAACTTATTTTATCCATATCCCAATTTTCATTTTGATTATTTTTCTGTATATTAAATTTCCAAAATCCTAGTAATATCAAACTAATACAAAATATTGTAACTAATACTATAATTTCGCCTTTTATTCTTTCCTTATACTTCTTTTTTCTTATACTATTTATAAATAAGATAAGAATTATTACACTTGCTATTGCTATTCCAGAAGATTTAATTAACATTATTGCTATAATTCCTAATCCTGTTGATATGTTTCTATATATCTTATTGTCATGATTGTTAAACCATTGGTAAAATATATATGCTATTAAAATTCCAATCATTACATCTACAAGTATATTAAAATAGCAATTTTTATATACTATAAATGGTAAACATACAATTAATAGTGTAATTATAAATATCCATTTTATACTTTTGTCCCAATTTACTTTTTTTAGTAACGGCATCAAAATTGATATTGATAATATATTATTTGCTATAATTATTGTATCTTCTGAATATGTAGTTGAAAATTTTAATAATATATATTCAAAAACAGCTGTAAATGGTGGATACTCGTTAAATAATGTCACAGAATCTCTAGAAAATGCAAAATTATTATTCTTATACATATCTTTTATTATTAAACCCCAATGATTAAATTCATCATAATTTTCGAATATCCTATCACTATTAAGAATAACAAATAGTATATACAAAATTCCATAAATCAGTATGGCTGGTGATAAATATTTTTTTATAAGTTCACTTTTTGTTTTTCTATTTTTTATTAAATAATATATCATATATATTATTGATATTAATAAAATTATATATATTAGAATAATTCCGATTTCTAAATTTCCAATTATTCCTGTTAAATATACAATTATTATCATTCCTATTACTGTTATTGGTATTGCTTGTTCTGTTCTTATTTTTAATCTTAAAGCTATTACTATTGAAATAATTGTTATTGTAAAAAACATTATTAAATATTGCATATTTGCTCCTTTACAAAAATAGTAATTTACTTTTTATTGTAAATTACTACTTTTTTTAATCCATTTGTACTCCATAATTTATATGGACAGTTTTATCATATGGATCATACCAATATTCGTCCCAACCAGTAATTTCTGCCATTTCCTCTTGGCTATACTCTAAATTTAAAGTTATATTTCCTCTACCTGTAAATGCGCCTATTCCCATTGTTTCTATATTATTATATAGATTTACTGTTGTTAATTTATTCTCATCTTTAGTTTCCCAACCATTTACTGTCCCTAAATCAAAAGCCTCTCTACCAATATGTATAACACTTCTAGGTATTTCAACTTTTTCTAAATTTCTTGTATACATAAAAGCTCTTTCACCGATCATTATTATTCCTTCTGATATAATAATCTCTTTTATTGTATTTTGTACATAAAATCCCCAACTAGCATAACGATCTACATATTCACATATATTTTCTCCCCAAAAAGATACAGTAGGTATATCTCCATAAGTTTTTTCGTTAGATAATATACCTTTAACCCATTTTCCATTTATATAATTTGGAATAACTACCTTTGTATCATTTCCTTTATATGATGTTAATAGTAAATATCCGTCTTTCTCTATCCATTCCCAATCATTTATATTTTCTGGTTCTACTTTTGCTATTTCCTTTTTATTCTCTATTCCTAAATCTCCATTTACTTCGAATGTATAACCATCTATTACTACCTCTATGACTTGTCCTGTATATGTTGCTGATGTCACTTCGTCAAATGCCCCTATTTCACTTGCTAATGCATCTCCTAATGCTAGACTTTCTCCTTTTGGTATTTTTTCTGTTTGCAATTCATTTAATATTAAGCTCAATTTTTCTCTTGCTCCTTCTTTTGTTGTATCTTCTTTTGCTTGTGTTGCTCTTGTTAATATTCCATTTTCTCCTGTTAATGTTGCTATACTTACTCCTGCTAAAATTAATAACACTATTATTGTTA
>CAMFER010000034.1 GCA_945949485.1 uncultured Clostridium sp.
GAAAATGAACCCTCCTTATTAAACTTTTTTGTCTAATAATTTGGGTTCACTTCACACTACAGCCATATCTTTTAAAAATTAAATAAAACTTATTAAATATTTAAAATCAGAAACACTTGCATTAACATCATAGGTTCTGTTGAACCCTATTTGACAAAGTAGATGTTAGTCTTACACTTTCAAAAAACTATATCGATTTTGTCTTTTTGCTATGCTCATTTTTCTTTAATTCTATGTTAATTTTACACTAAATTGTTGTATTTTTCAATATATTTACATCAAAAAACGCCTATTTTTAGATATTAATCTTACAATAGACGTTAGTTTTGCAAATTATATTTTACTTTTACAATTCACCATTTTTTTATAATTTTTTTATTTCTTTTTTACTATAAAATACTCCATTTTTAACTGATATTTTTATAAAAAAAAGAAAAGAAATTTGTTTATTCCTTTTCTTCTAATGTTATAACATAATAACTAGCCAGTCCTGTCTGTTCTTCATATTCAATATCTACTTTATAATTTACATCATTTCTATTTTCTTCCATATATTGATTCAAACTTGCTATTGCATTATCATCTTTTTCTTCTGTAGTTATCTTTATCTTAAACTGATTATTGCTACTTACTTCTACTCCTCCAATATTGTTTGTTATCGCAGTAATAAATTCCTTCATTTTTTCTTCATCCAATGTTTGATTTTTATATAATTCAAATTGTGCATTATATCTTGTTCTCTCTGTCTCTGTAATTCCATTTGCTTCAATCTTGGTTTTCTCTTTAACTATTCCTAAAACCTTAAATGTATCTAAAACATCTTCAAATGATAATTTAGACTCTAAATCTGCTTTCTCATTTTGAATCCCTTGCTTTATATTATTTATAATATTACTCAAATAATCTTTTTCCAATTCATTAAATATAATACTATTTTTATCATCTAAAGTTATTATATTATCAAATGAATCCACTTTGTTTATTTCATTTTTATAGTTCATTTCAACTTTATCATTTAAAGTTTCATATCTTATACTAGTATTAGAATTTATTGTTTTTTCAGAAATTTCAAAATTATTAGAAAAAATTATACTATCTGTTTGTCCACTTTCATCACTATTCTTTATAGTTAAATCTGTTTTATTATTTTCTTTTTTTAATTCTACGATTGTTGATTTCTTTTCTTTTTCTACTGTAGCTTTTAAATAATTGTCATCTTGTGTTTCAATATCTACTTTATAATTTGGAGTTTCAATTATAGTCTCTAGAGTTTTTCCTTTATATTCATAAACTTTGATTTTTGTTTCATCTCCGCCAATATTGTTTTTTCTTATATTCTCAATAAGTAAATTTATTTGTTCTGTAAATTGTTTTTTCAAATCTACTGTTTCTTGTTTTGAAATCAAATTATACACATTTATATAATCATTTATTTCTGCTATCTTATTTAATATAATTTCATCTTGACTTATTTTTTCTAATATATTTATATACATATTATTCAATTCTTCTTTTGTCAATGTAAGAGTATATAAATTTGTTTTATATTGAGTATTATTAATATTTAGTATTTGATTTGTTTGCTTTGAAAATTTAGCTTTTTCTAAATTAGAAGATATTTCTGTTATATATTTATTTTTTAAAACTTCTAATTCTTCACTACTAAACCATATATTATTTAAGATATTTTCATAATTTAATTCTATATTATTAGGAATATTTTCTAATTCTTCATCTGTATATCCTAAATTTTGAAATAAAATTTTTAAGTCCTGATTATTTATTAATGTAAATTGTTTAAACAAATCTGAAAATCTAACTCCATATAAATTATTCTCATTCAAATATTCTAGTCCTGCAATATTTTCATCAGCTTTATATAACTTAACATTATTATATGAATAATTGCTTTGTTTATCACTTGTCCCATCTATTGTTATTTTTAAATTGTTTATATCGCTATCAGTATTTTCCAATGTAGTACCAAGATTTTTAGTATGTTTTATTTCTAGTTGCCCATTAGTAACATACTTGCTTCCCTCTAATTCTCTACTTATATTACTGTTAGTAAAATTCTCAAAATATCCTTGCATATTTTCTATGTTTTGTCCCATATATTTTGCAAATAATACCTGATTTGATTTAAATAAATCTGTTTTTAGATATAAAATTCCTACTACTAATAATATTAACAAAATTACAATTAAAGCTATACTAATTGTTATAGCTCTTCTTTTCTTTTTGGTCATCATTGACTTTTCCTCCAATCTTCCTTCTTTTGTAAATCTTTACATTCTTTGTTTTACCGCTTCATAAATTACTATTCCTGCAGATACAGAAGCATTTAACGATGTCACTTTTCCTTTCATTGGAATTTTTACTAAAAAGTCACAATTATTTTTTACTTTTTCGCTCATACCAGATCCTTCATTTCCTATAACTATAGCTATCGGACCTTTCAAATCTTGATCATAATAATATGTATTTGTATTAATATCAGTACCGCAAATCCATAAACCTGCATCTTTTAGTTTTTTTATTGTTTCTGCTATATTAGTAACTCTTGCTATTTTCATATGTTCTACTGCTCCACAAGACACTTTATTTACAGTACTATTTACAGCAGCTGCTCTTCTTTTTGGAATTATTATTCCGTTAACTCCTGCTGTCTCAGCAGTTCTTATTATTGATCCTAAATTATGTGGATCTTCTATTCCATCTAATATAATTACAAATGGATCCTCCTTCTTGCTTTTTGCATTTTCCAAAATATCTTCTACTTCACAATAAGCAAAAGGTGGTACTTGCGCTATTACTCCTTGATAATTTCTAGTTTGAGCTATTTCATCCATTTGTCTTTTATCTTTTTCTGCTATTATAATTCTTCTTTCTTTTGCCATAGCAATAATCTTATTTATTGATCCATGCTTTTCTCCTCGTGTTATAAATATTTTGTTTATATCTTTTCCACTTTCTAATAATTCCAATACTGGATTTCTTCCTTCTACTTGATCATCAAAATTATTTTTTTCAATATTAGTGCTATTTATTTTCTTTTCTTTATATTTATCTTTGTTTACCTTCATCCTTCTTATTTACTATTTCCTTTCCAATATATTCTTCATAACATCTAAAATGGATTACTCATCATCCAATTTTAAAACAGATAAAAATGCTTCTTGTGGTATTTCAACATTTCCTATTTCACGCATCTTTTTCTTTCCTCTCTTTTGTTTTTCTAACAATTTCTTCTTTCTTGTAATGTCTCCTCCATAGCATTTTGCTAAAACATCTTTTCTAAGTGCTGATATTGTTTCCCTTGCAATAATTTGTCCACCTACTGCAGCTTGAATTGGTATTTTAAATAGTTTTCTAGGTATAACTGTCTTTAGTTTTTCTACCATTTTCTTACCTCTCTCATAACTACTGTCTTTATGAACAATGAAACTTAAAGCATCAACTGGTTCTCCATTTATATATATATCCAATTTTACTAAATTTGATTTTCTATATTCTTTAAATTCATAATCAAGTGAAGCATATCCTTTGGTTTTTGATTTTAAATTATCAAAGAAATCATAAATTATTTCATTTAATGGCATTTCATATACTAATGTAACTCTATTCTCATCTAAGTATTTCATATCTATATATATTCCACGTCTTCTTTGACAAAGCTCCATTATATTTCCTACATACTCTTTAGGTGTTAAAATATTAGCTGTAACAAATGGTTCTTCTATATATGATATTTCTTGTGGTTTCGGTAAATCTTCCGGATTATATAACTCTAAAACTTGTCCATCAGTTTTATGAACTTTATATATAACTGATGGTGCTGTTGTTATTAATCCTAAATCAAATTCTCTATCTAATCTTTCTTCTATAATTTCTAAATGTAATAGTCCTAAAAATCCGCATCTAAATCCAAAACCTAACGCAACAGATGATTCTGGCTCATATTCTAATGCCGCATCATTTAGTTTTAATTTTTCTAAAGCTTCTTTTAAATCTTCATATTGACTTCCATCTATTGGATATAATCCACAATACACCATTGGAGTTACTTTTTTATATCCTTTTAACGGTTCATTTGCTGGATCATTTTTTAATGTAATAGTATCACCAACATGTATATCTGATAATGTTTTTATACTAGCTGCGATATAGCCAACTTCTCCAGCCTCAATTTCATCTGATGGCATATATGATCCTGGAACAAAATATCCTACTTCAGCAACTGTAAATACTTTATTAGTTGCCATTAGTTTTATTTCATCACCGACTTTTACCTTTCCATCCATTACTCTTACATATGCAACAGCACCTTTATAATTATCATAATAAGAGTCAAATATTAAACATTTAGTTTTTTCTTCTTCATTGCCTTTAGGAGCTGGCAAATCTGTTACTATTCTTTCTAATACTTCTTCAACATTCAATCCTGATTTTGCTGATATGCAAGGTGCATCTTCTGCTGGTATTCCTATAATATCTTCTATCTCTTTTTTTACTTCCTCAACCCTAGCATTTGGAAGGTCTATTTTATTTAATACAGGTAATATTTCCAAATTATTATCTATAGCCAGATATACATTTGCTAAAGTCTGTGCTTCTACACCTTGGCTACTATCAACAACTAATATCGCACCATCACATGCTGCTAAACTTCTTGATACTTCATAATTAAAATCCACATGTCCTGGTGTATCTATCAAATTAAAAATATATTCATTTCCATCTTTTGCTTTATAAATCATTCTTACAGCTTGAGATTTTATAGTTATTCCTCTTTCTTTTTCTATTTCCATATTATCTAGCACTTGACTTTCCATTTCACGTTTAGACAATACTCCTGTCATTTCTATTAACCTATCAGCTAAAGTAGATTTTCCATGATCTATATGTGCTATTATGCTAAAATTTCTTATATATTTTTGTCTATCGCTCATACTTCCTCCGTTTATATAATTGTTTATTAGTATTCACATTTTATCATATATATTTAAAAATCTCAATAGTAAAAAAGCCCCTCTCTTAAGTTATACACATTTTTATATCCCATATATTGTAGTTCTTTTTGAGCTTTTTTACTTCTTGTTCCTGTTCCACAATATAAGATTATATACTTTTCTTTATCTTTTACTATTCTAGCTATTTTTTGTGCTATATCAAACTCTGGCAATGATATTGCTCCATTTATATGATTTTCCATGAATTCTTGTTTACTTCTAACATCTATAACTGTAGCTCCATTATTCTGCATTTTTTTCAATTCTTCAATATTGATTTCTTTATCCATAATATCACCCCTATTTTATTATATGTCCATCTTGTTTTTTTGATATTCCACATATTATCTTATTTTTTATATTTATCCACAATATTAGCATATTATTTTCGACATAAACTCTTTATATTCAACATTTATATTATTTTATTTCTGTTACATTTCTATTGCATTTATCTCTTTTTTTATATACTTTTTTCTACATTTTATTGTTATTTTCTATCTATTAATCATTTTTTCTATTTTTTTCTTATTTCTATATTACTTTTATATTTCATAAATATTACAATTATGTAATTTTTTATTTATTATGTAACTCTTTTTTTATTTTTTTATCGACATTTTTCTCATTTTTAAGTATGTGGAAACTGTGGATAACTTTGTGAATAACTCATAATAGTAACCTTTGGGTTATGAGTTGTTCACATTGGATGTTTATAACTTTTTTTTACATATTTTTTCTTTTGTTTTTGTTAGTTTTTATGTTACTCTATTTTCAATTTTAATTTATAAAAAATAAAAAAGCCTAAAGTTGCATAAACACTACTATTAAGCTCTTTTTTATTTTTTATATACCGTTTTTCCATTTTTTATTGTTTCTAAAACTTCTATCTTTTTTATATCTTCTTTATTATTTAACATTAATGGATTATTAGATAACACAACAAAATCCGCTTTTTTTCCTTCTCTTATACTACCTTTTTCATTTTCCTCAAAGTATTGATATGCTGAATTTATTGTAATTGCCTTTAATGCTTCATATATTGTAATTCTTTCTTCTTTCCCCAAAACTTTTCCACTTTTAGTTTTTCTATTTACTGCCACCTCTACAGTTTCAAGTAAGTTTGGATATATTACAGGTGTATCTTGATGAAATGTATAATTTATTCCTAAATCACAAGCTGTTTTCACAGGACTAATATTATATGCCCTTTCACCCAAATTATCAACATGAATATCTCCCCAATAATATATATGTGTTACAAAGAAAGAAGGTAATATATTATCTTTTTTCATTCTAAGTAATTGGTCTTTTCTAACTAATTGTGCATGTATCATAACAGGTCTTAATCTAGAATCATTCTTTTCTTTTTCTATTATTCTTATAAATTGCTCTGAAGCTTCATCTCCATTGCAATGAGCAAGTATTTGCATATTATCTTCATTTGCTTCATGAATATATTTCTCTACTTCCAAATCTTCATATGTTCCATATCCTCTATATTCTTTTTCATTTTGGTATGGTTTTGATATCCATGCTGTTTTCCCTTGTGGTGACCCATCTAAAATAATTTTATATCCACCTATTTTTAAATTATTATTATACTTTTTTACATATTCACTATTTTGGTTTAATATATTTTTCTCTTTTATATCTATATATGAAACAATATCAGCAGTAAATAGTTTTTTCTCTGCTATATATTTTAATATATCCCACTCTTTTTTCTTAGTTAACCCATCTTGAATTGTAGTTATTCCATTTTTTAAATATTCTTTTTCTGCTAATAGTATATTTTCTACTATCTTTTCAACACTCAAATTTATAACATTTTCTAATTTAGGAACAAAAGCATTTTCAGCTAAGAAACCATTGGGATTAGTATCATTAAATCTTCCTATTGTTCCACCTTCTATGGCTTTTGTTTTATTTGTTATTCCTAGTTTTTCTAATCCTTTAGTATTTAAAACTCCCATATGACCGTGATACATGAGTTATAACTATTGGATAATCTATTGAAACTTCATCTAATAATCTACAAGTTGGATGTTCTTTTTCTTTTAAGAAATTATTATCATATCCAAATCCAACAATCCATTCATCTGTATTTTCAAAATCTTTATTTTTTATATATTCTTCTAATTTTATTTTTATATCTTCATAGCTTTTACATTCTTTTAAAGATACTATAGATAAAGTATTTGCATATGCAGTAATATGACTATGTGAATCTATAAAGCTTGGCATTAAAGTTTTCCCATTTAGATTAATCTTTTTCGTATCTTTTTTTATAACTTTTTCTAAATCAACTAAATTACCTACTTTTTTTATAATCCCATCTTCAATATATATAGCTTCAACATATATATTATTATCTTCCATAGTTATGATATTACCATTAAAAAACAAAAATGAATTCATATACTTCTCCTTTATCTGCACCAAGTATTTTATTTTATTATCTAACTTATTATTAACCAAATTATTAAAATTATTTCTAATATTGTAATAAAAGGGAAGCCTACAACAAAATTCAATTTTTGTGTTTTATGTCTAAAAGTATACATTCCTGCTATTGTCCCTATTCCTCCACCTAAAGCAGTCACTATAAATAGGAACTTTTCTGGTATTCTCCATCTACCTTTTTCAGCTTTTCTTTTATCAAGCCACATAATAAAAAAACCAAATAGGTTTATAAAAATAAAATATATAATAATGTTTTGTATACTAAAAATTTCACTAAAATTAATAACTTTCATAATTATTCCTTTCTTATTTTTTTATTTATATTCTAATATATAATTTACTTTTCTATCATATCAAATTGATTTATTTTTAACAACTAATCAAATATAGAAGCAAATAGAAGAAATACTAATATATTCCTTCTATTTTATTTGCACACTCCATAATTCTACATATTTCAACAAAAAACATAATACATTTCGTTCCCGGTTTGTTATGTCTCATTATGCGAATAAACTCATTTGATTGCTTTGACTCATACCATTTAAGCATCCATATTTTTTTAGTAAATCCGTTACTGAATTTCCGACTTTTGAACGTATTTTCAAGTCATCTATAGACATAAAATGTCCTTCTTCTCTTGCTTTAACAATTCCTTCAGCAGCCACTGTTCCTAGCCCTGGTATACTATTTAGTGGTGGTCTTATTGCACCATCTTCAACTAAGAACTTCGTGCTATGTGATTTATATAAATCCATTGGCAAGAATGTAAAACCTCTTTCATACATTTCTAATACTAATTCTAGTATTGCATACATATTTTTATCTTTTACAGTTGCTGAATTTCCTTGTAAATCTATTTCTTTCATTTTATTTTTTACTTTTTCTTTTCCAAATATCATGCAATCACTATCAAATTCATCTGCTCTTATTGAGAAATATGCTGCATAATATGCTAATGGCTCATGCACCTTAAACCATGCTATTCTAAATGCATTTGTTACATATGCCGCTGCATGGGCTTTAGGAAACATATATTTAATCTTTTCACAAGACTTGATATACCATTCTGGTACATTATGTTCTTTCATTAATGCTTTATATTCTTCCCATTTTGCTGGGTCTTTAAGAGCTTTTCCCTTACGCACTGTTTCCATTATTTTAAATGATGGATTTGGTGGTAATCCTTGTTTTATTAGATATATCATTATATCATCACGACAACATATTGCATCTTGCAAAGTAACAGTTCCTGCTTCTATTAAACTTTGTGCATTTCCAAGCCACACATCTGTACCATGTGAAAGTCCGGAAATACGAATCAGCTCATCAAAAGTTGTTGGCTTTGTATCAACTAACATTCCGTCTAACAAATTTAGTTCCAAATTCTGGTATTCCAAAACTTCCTACTTGTGAATGAATTTGTTCTGGTGTTACTCCAAGTGCCTTAGTAGAACTAAATATTGACATTGTTTCTTTATCATCTAAAGGAACTTTTGTTGGATCTATCCCTGTTATATCTTGAAGCATTCTTATAACTGTTGGATCATCATGACCTAGAATGTCAAGTTTTAGTAAGTTCTGGTCTATTGAGTGATAATCAAAATGTGTTGTTATAATATCTGATTTCGGGTCATCTGCTGGATGTTGTACTGGACAAAATTCATATATTTCTCTTCCTTTTGGTACAACTATAATTCCTCCTGGATGCTGTCCTGTTGTTCTTTTTATTCCTGTACATCCAACTGATAATCTTTGTGTTTCTGCCCTATTTATTGGTATATGTCTTTCTTCAAAATAGTTTTTAACATATCCATATGCTGTTTTTTCGGCAACTGTACCTATTGTTCCTGCCTTAAAAGTAGTTCCTTTACCAAATATGACTTCTGTGTATTTATGCGCTTTTGCTTGATATTCTCCTGAGAAGTTAAGGTCTATATCTGGTTCTTTATCTCCATTAAATCCTAAGAATGTTTCAAAAGGTATATCCATTCCATCTTTATCTAATTTATGACCACATTTAGGACAATCTTTATCTGGCAAGTCAAATCCATTTTTATATCCATAATCTGTAAAATCTGAATATTTACAATTAGGACATCTATAATGTGGTGGAAGAGAATTAACCTCTGTGATACCAGTCATATTTGCAACAAATGATGAACCAACAGAACCTCTTGACCCAACTATATATCCATCTTCATTAGATTTCCATACAAGTTTTTGAGCTATTATATACATAACAGAGAACCCATTTTTTATAATTGAATCCAATTCTTTATCTAATCTTGTTTGTACTATCTCAGGTAATTCTTCTCCATATAGTTCATGTGCTCTACCATATGCTATGTCTTTTATTGTCTGCTCACAACCTGGTATATGTGGAGGACATTTCTCTGGTGAAATTGGGCTTATTCTATCACACATATCTGATACTTTATTAGTATTTGTTACAACAACTTCATATGCTTTTTCTTCACCCAAATAACTAAACTCTTCTAGCATTTCTTCAGTTGTTCTTAGATATAATGGTGCTTGATTATCTGCATCATCATATTTTTGTCCCGCTTCTAATATACGTCTATATATTTCATCTTCTGGATCCATAAAATGAACATCACAAGTAGCAACTACCAATTTGTTCAATTTTTCTCCGAAGAGCAACAATTTTTCTATTTATATCTTTTAATGCTTCTTCATCTTTTACAATTTCATTTCTAATTAAGAATTGATTATTTGCTATTGGTTGTATCTCTAAATAATCGTAAAATTCTGCTATTTCTTCTATTTCTTCATCTGTTCTTCCGAAGTTCTATTGCTTGATATAACTCTCCTGCTTCACATGCACTTCCTATTATTAATCCTTCTCTATATTTTTCTAATAAACTTTTTAATATACGAGGCTTTCTATAGAAATAGTCTAAATGTGAATATGAAACTAGTTTATACAAATTTCTTAATCCCACATAATTTTTAGCAAGAATAATTGCATGATATGTTTTCAACTTTTTATATGCCTCTTTTTGAGTTTCTTCTGTTGTAGATACTTTTTCAATATCTTCTAATTTTTTCGCTCCTCGTTTTTTTAACATATCTAGCATTACTCTAAATACCTTTACTGTTGTATCAACATCATCTAAAGCACGGTGTGCTACTTCAACTTTTATTCCTAAATTTTCTGCAATTTTTCCTAATTTATATTTTTTATAATCTGGAAATAAGTCTTGTGCTAAACTTAATGTATCTAAATATGTATAATCAAATTTATACCCCAACACTTTAGCATTTTGCTTTAAAAATCCAACATCAAAATTTGCATTATGTGCTACAATTACTGAATCTCCTAAAAATTCTAATATTTTAGGAAATACTTCTTCTATTTTTGGAGCATCTATTACCATATCATCTGTAATATTTGTAACATTTGATACTCTTTCTGGAATATGTTTTTCTGGATTTACAAAAGTACTAAATTCATCTATAACTTCACCATCTTTGTATTTCATTATACCTACTTCTGTTATCTTTTCTGTCACTGCTGAAAATCCTGTAGTTTCTAAGTCTAATACACAATATGTTGTATCTATATCTTGTTTTTTAGGATTTGTTACTACTGGATTTTTATCTGGTGCTAAATATGCTTCTACTCCATAAATCACTTTCATATCTGGGTTATTATATCCGAAGCATCTTATGAGCTTCTGGGAAAGCTTGAACAACTCCATGGTCTGTTATTGCAATAGATTTCATTCCCCATTTCATAGCTCTTTTTATTAAATCTTTTGCTGATGTCATAGCATCCATTTGACTCATCTGTGTATGCATATGCAATTCTACTCTTTTTATTTCTGCATTATCTTGTCTTATTTTCTTTTGTAGTCCTTCTGTTTCCACTATTGTATTTACCATTACAGATAATTCATTTGTAAAACTATCCATTCCAGCTGTTCCTGCTACTTTTATTCCTTTAGCGTTTTTAATTCTTCCCATTATTTTTTTAGCTTTGTCTTTTTCTAGAAAAGCTTTACATGTAATTGTACTTGTTCCATCATATAAGTCAAAACTATATAGAGTTTTTCCTGATTTCAAAGTTCTGTCTTCTGTAAATATAACTTCACCTTGCAATGAAATTTTTCCATCTTCTACGCCTAAATCTTGAACTTTTACTAATGGCTCTGTTATGTTTATATTTTGACCTAGAATTAAAGGTGTATCTTCCTCCACTTCTTCTGGCATTTCTGGAATCTCAGTATCTGTTTCAATTATTATATTTGCAATTACTGTAATATCTCCTGCATAACTATCAAGACCTGCCTTTCCTGTAACTTTTAAAGCTTTTGCATTTTGTATTTTTCCTAATATCTCATTTCCTTCTTTTATATCTTTTGAAAAAGATTTACATGTAATTCTACCTGTTCCATCATATATTTCAAATATCAACATACCTTTTCCAGATTTCGTTTCACGGACTTCTGAAGATATAACTCTACCTTCTAAAGTAATTCTTCCATCATTTTGTCCCAAATCTTTTACTTTCATGAATTTTTCTTTAGCTTTAGATGGTTTTCCCATTATGTATTCAATCTCTACTGGGTTTACTTTTTCCTCTCCCATTTCTTCTTCAGGAATATATCCCTCTTCATCAACTGGTGGGACATAGTCAACATCAACATATTCTGGTACATTTTCTTCTTTACTTTTTATGTATTTTTTATTTTCTTCTTCAACATGTGCTACAATTTCCGCTTCTTCTTGTTTCATCTTTTCTTTTATTTTAGCAATTTCTTCTCTGCTTAATTCTTCTCTTATCTCAATTTTATATTCTTCACCAAATAAATTAAATAATACTTTTGCTAATTCTTGGTCTGTTTTCTTCGCTCTTAAAAAATCTGCACCTTTTATATGCATTTTTATCAAAATATCTTTTCCATTTACTTCTATATCACTTTTTAATAAAAGCATTGGTTTAGTAAGTGGATATTTATGTGCCATATATGCAATAATATTTCTCCACTCTTCTTTTATAGACTTTTTTTCAACTCTATCATGATAATTTATCTTAATATCTATTTGTTCAAATTGAAATCTTTCTTTTAAAAATTTTTCAAAATACCAAATTTCCTTTATTTCTACATACTCATCAAAATATATAATTACTTGCAACTTTTTTTCTTTTTTTATTACATTTAATGCTGTAATAGTTGCATATTTTATATTTGAACTTGTTTGATAATCACTAAATACTTCTCCTATTTTTGTTTTTCCTGACATATTCTTTCGCCCCTTAACAGCTTTAGATTTTATCACAAATATATGAAAGAAAAAAGCGAACAAATGAAATTTTATAAATTTATTATTAATTATTTTTTCTTATTCTTGTAACACATTTTTTTATTATACATATTATATATCATACAAAGGAAAACATATTATGTTTTTGCGAAAGGAGGTCTAGAGTATGCCAGAAAATAGAGGTTGCTGCGGTGGTTTCGGATTTGGTGATGATTGCTGCTGGATTATAATCCTTATCTTATTATTATGTTGCTGCTGTGGTGGTAACAAAGGAGGCTGTTGCTAATAACAGCAAAAAAGAACTTCGCTTTTGAAGTTCTTTTTCCTTTTATTTTACATATATCTTTTACCTTTTCTTCTTATAACTCTTGAAGATTTTGTTGGTTCTTTATTTTCTTGATTATTAAAATTATTTAAATATTCTTCTCTAATTTTTTGAATATCCATTTTCTTTGTTTCCTCATCTGCTAACTTGGCATTTGGTGTATTACTTTCTACTTTTCCTGCAGTTTCTTCTTCACTTTTTCTACTTCCAGCTCTTACTAAAACTTTAGGCATTTCGTCTTCATTAGCCATAAAGTCATCATTATCATTATTTAAGTTTGAATATGGAATTGAAAATTCCCTAGCTATATTTTTATTTCTTTTACGTCTAATAACAACAAAAACTATAATTCCTATTACTAAAGCTGCAACAACTACTCCTCCGATTATCATGTTTCTTTGTTTTTCTGCTTTTTCTCTTGCTAACACTTCATAATCTACTAAACTTTTTTCTACTGTGATTTGATAAGTTGCTATATTATTTCCATCAGCATCAGATACTAATATTGTTATAATATTTTCTCCTTCTACTAATTCTTGGTTTCCAACAACTTCAGCTATAAATTCCGGATTAGTTGTTTCTGTTTGAATATCTAGCGATGTTGCATCTCCTATATATTTTACTTTGTATTCATATACATTTGTTTCAAATTCTGGTGTTAATTCTAAATCTGCTATTTTTAAACTCGCAAGACCTTCACCAATAGATTCTTCTGTACCTGTCTCCTCAGTTGCAGATTCTTCTCTTGTTACATTAATTGTATATGTTTTAACAGTTCCATCTTCTGCTGTTACTACTATTTCAAATTCATTTAAACCTTCTTCAAGATTTTTCCTTCCTGTACCTGAAATTGATGCTTTTGAATCACTTGCAGTTGCATATACTTCTATGCTTTCAACATCTAAAGGTACTGTAACATCATATGTTAATTTATTTGGTGTAAATCCTGAAAAATCATTTGGACGAATTCCTAAATTAGTTAAATCAGCGTTATCACTCTTTGCTGTTGTTTGTACTGGTTTACTAGTTTGACTTGATGAATTATTGTTAACTACAGGTGTCTTTTCCTCAGTATTATCATTTTCCTCGTTTTTTACTGGCTCTTGAGGTGTTGTATTAGTACTTTCATTTGTTGTATTTTCTACTGTTGTATTATCTGTTACAACTTCATTTTCTGCCATTACTATATTACAAAAAACCAACATTCCTATTATAAATATTGCTACTATTTTTAGTATTTTTGATTGTTTCATATGTGCTCCTTTCAACTTTTCATTTTGTTTTTTTAGATTATATCATTACACTTTTTTATAGTCAATTATATTTAATAATTTATTTTACTATATATTTTTTTGCAAAATTTTCATTGCCAATGCAACAACTTTTTTCTAAAAAGTGCTGTCATATTC
>CAMFER010000035.1 GCA_945949485.1 uncultured Clostridium sp.
ACTATTATTGAAAACAACCCTAATCGCAAAGATACTATTACAAAGAAATTGAATTATATTTTAAATAACTATTCTTCTATTAAATCTATGTTAGAACTTAAAATTGGTTCTTCTATGGAAAGTCATATATCACATCTTATTGCTTCTTTCTTTTCTTCAAGACCTAAAGGCTTTTCTACAAAAAGAATTAAGCAGTATTTAAAACTTAATGATTACAAAAATAATAACATTAATATTTTTAAATTATATATGCAATCATATAGAAACACTGAAATTAAAAAAATAAATGAAGAAATAATAAATAACTATACTTTTGATAATAATTCTAATGGCAATATACCTGTATTAAATGATGGCTTAATCACACCTACATATGAAATATTAAATGAACTTGCACATTAAGATAAAACAAAACTTAGAGAAAAATCTCTAAGTTTTGAATAACGATTTATTGTATCAATAATAATTTTTAAAATTTTCATCCGAAACTTCTTGACACTAATTATTTTACATTTATATTACATTTTATTGATAAGTATTGTATATTTTTGGATATATTGTTAGAATATATAATATATGTAATAAAAAATATAATAAGGAGTGAAATACTATGAAGAAAAAAGTTTTTATGGGAATATTTTTAATTTTGATTTTAATTGCAAACATTTCTCTTGCTTCATATAGTACAGTTACTATGGAAGTAGTTGAAGAACCTGTTTGTACAATAGAAATTGGAGAAAATTCTAAATTCGAAAAACAATTAGTTGAGAAAAATTTAAACAACAAAGAAGTTACTCTAGAATTAAAAGTAACAAATGGTGAATCTACTCTGCAACCTAATGGAGAATTAGTTTTAGTAATTGATAATTCAGATAGTATGAAAAATGAAGTATCAAGAAGTGCAATAAGAAGAGATTTAGTATATAAAGCTTCTGAAACTTTATTAAACAAAGCTTTGAAAAACAATAATGATTTAAAAGTTAGTATAGTAAGTTTCTCTTCAAATTCTGATGTATCACAAGAAGCAACATTAGCTGATGCAACTCTTGTATCACCTTTATCTAGTGATTTAACAAGCTTAACAAATGCTCTTTCTAACATTGAAGCAAATGGACCAAGAACTGATCTAGATGCTGGGTTGACTTTAGGAATGGAACAATTTACTGAAGATGCAACTAATAAATATATGATTGTTGTAACAGATGGTGTTCCAAACTTAGCTTTAGATTATGATAATGTATATTATTCAGATGATGTTATTAATAAAACAAATGCGAAATTGAAATCAATAGAAGCTAACAATATTAAATTATTTACAATGTTAACTGGAATTGATGATGAGGATTATACTCCTCCTACAACTTCAAAAAATTTTGGTCAAATAATTAATGAAATTTTTGGTACACCTGATAATCCTACAGCTGGTACTTTCTACTATGTAACAGATACTGAAGTTGAAACAACAATTACAAATGATATATATAATTCATTACTACCTATTAGTAAATCATATGAAAATATAACAATTGTTGACTACTTCCCTCAAGAAATAATTGATAATTTTGATTTTGCATATGTAACAGAAGCAAATATAGGAAATATATCTGCAGAAGTTGATAAAACCAATAACTCTATTACATGGACAATTCCTGAATTAAAGTCAGGAGAAACTGCTACAGTTAGATATAAATTAAAACTTAAAGAAAACTTTAGCCAAGAAATAGTTGATAAAATTTTAGATACTAATGAAAAAGTAGATATTACTTATGCTGATTATAACGGTGAAACTCAAAATAAAATATCTGATGTAACTCCAAAATTAAAACTTTCTGAACCACCAGCAGAATTGCCAAAAGCTGGAACTATCACATTAATTGGTTTTACTGTTTTAGCTTTAGGACTTTTTGGATATTCATTAGTTAGATTAACAATTTTAAATAAACAAATAAAATAAACAAATGAAATAAATATATAAATAGTATAGCTATATCTTAGCTATACTATTTTTTTCTAATACTCATTTTCTTCTATATACAATAATCTATTATACTTAGCTACTCTATCTGTTCTACAAGGTGCTCCAGTTTTAATTTGTCCAGCGTTTATTCCAACCGCAATATCTGCAATAGTGGTATCTTCTGTTTCTCCAGATCTATGTGAAATAACTGTCTTATACCCATTTTTATTTGCCATTTTTATAGTTTCTAAAGTTTCTGTTAATGTTCCAATTTGATTTGGCTTTATTAATATTGCATTTGACACATTATTCTTTATTCCTCTATTTAATCTTTCTTTGTTAGTTACAAATAAATCGTCTCCAACAAGTTGTACTTTTTCTCCTAATTTATTAGTAAGAACTTTCCATGTTTCCCAATCTTCTTCTGCCAATCCATCTTCAATAGATGCTATTGGATATTTCTCACATAATTTTTCAAGATATTCTACCATTTCATTTTTTGTCTTTAATATTTTTGTTTTCCAGAAATAATATCCATCTTTTCCTATTTTCTTAGCCTCATCAAACATTTCTGTACTAGCAATATCAAGTGCTAACTTTATATCTTTACCTGGTTCATAACCAGCTTTTTTTATTGCCTCTAATATCAAATCTAATGCTTGCTCTTCATTCTCTAAATTTGGTGCAAATCCTCCTTCATCACCTACTGCTACACTATATCCCTTTTCTTTTAATACTTTTCTTAATGTGTGATATATTTCCGCACCTCTACGCAATCTTTCATAAAAAGTAATATCTCCTACTGGCATAATCATAAATTCCTGTATACTTATATTATTATCAGAATGTTTTCCTCCATTTAATATATTCATCATAGGTATAGGTAATTCTTTTCCATTTATACCACCTATGTATTGATATAATTCTAGCCCTAAAGATTTTGCAGCTGCTTTTGTCACAGCTAAAGAAACTCCTAAAATTGCATTTGCACCTAAATTAGATTTATTAGGTGTATCATCTAGTTTTATCATTTCTTCATCTATTTTTTGTTGCTCATAAACATTCATACCAATTATTTGTTTTGCAATTTTTTTATTTACATTTTCTACAGCTTTTTTTACACCTTTTCCCATATATCTATTTTTCTCACCATCACGAAGTTCTACTGCTTCAAAACTTCCTGTTGATGCTCCCGAAGGAACAGATGCTATCCCTTTAAACCCACCTTCTGTTTCTACTTCAACTTGAACAGTTGGATTTCCCCTTGAGTCTAAAATCTCCATAGCCTTTACATTTGTAATTCCTAAAAATTCTTTCATAATTACCTCCTTATCTACTATTTATTTTTAACATAAATTTTACAATCTATACAAAATAGTAGACACATTTCTATATTATGAAATGTGTCTACTATTTGTTATGATGCTTTTTTGTTTCTTAATTCTTTAGCATATTTTAAAGTTGCCTCATTAATCTCTCCAGATGAAATTCTTGCAATTTCTTCTATAACTTCATTTTCCTTTAATACTTTTATTTTAGTTTTTGTTCTTTCTTCAACAATGTCTTTACTAATATAGTAATTATGGTCTGCCATTGCTGCAATATTTGGTAAATGTGAAATACATAGTACTTGGTGTTTTTCAGAAATAGCTTTTAATTTTACCGCAACAGCTCTAGCCGCCTTTCCACTTATACCTGTATCAATTTCATCAAATATTAATACTGGCATATTATCAAAATCTGCTAATACTTTTTTTATTGCAAGCATAGTTCTTGACATTTCTCCTCCTGATGCTATTTTAGATAATTCTTTTTCTTCCTCTCCAACATTTGTTGCAATATATAAATTAACATTATCCATTCCTGTTTTTAAATATTCATTTTCTAGAAAATCTACATGTATATTTATCTTCGCATTTTTCATCTCTAAATCGACTAACTCTTGATTTATTTTTTCTATCAATTCTTGTGATTTTTCTTTTCTTATATCATGTAATTTCTTACCTAAAGATAATAATTCATTTTCTATTTCTCTTTTTCTATTTTTCAATTTTTGATTTATTTCATCTAAATTTTCTATATGTCCAATTTCTTTTTCTATACTTTCTTTATACTCTAATATTTCTTCTATGGTGTTTCCATACTTTCTTTTTAGTGTATGTATCAAATCTAATCTATCTTCAATATAATTTCTTTCTTCTTCATCAAAATATATGTCATCCTTATATCCAGTTATATCTCTTGATATTTCTTGTAATTCATAATATATGCTCTTTAAACTACATGAAACCTTTTCATATTTCTCATCTATCCCCTCAATCTTTTCCAAAGCTCTTATAGATGTACTAATACTATCAATCCCTCCATTTTCTATTAACCCTTCAGCCTTACTTAAATTTTCTACTATCTTTTCAGAATTTTGCATTATCTTTCTTTTTTCTTCTAGCTCTTCATCTTCTGCTTTTTTTAAATTTGCATTATCAATTTCATCAACTTGGTATTGTAATAAATCTAATTTTCTTTGTTTCTCTTTTTCATCACCAAAATTTTCTTTTAATTCTTTCACTATTTTTTTATACTCTAAATAATTATTTAAATATTTTTCTTTTATTTCCTTAATTGAATCTCCACAAAATCCATCTAAATATTTTAAATGTTCTTTAGAATCTAATAAATTTTGATTATCATTTTGGCCATGAATTTCTATATATTTTCTCATAAAATCCTTTAATTCACTTACAGTAACCATTCTTCCATTAATCTTACACATATTTTTTCCATTAGAATTTATTTCTCTTGAAATAATTATATTACCATCTTCAGCATCAAGTGAATTAGGTTCATACATGCAAAGTTCAACAAAAGAATTATTCTCTCCTTTTCTAATCATTTCTTTAGAAAATCTTCCTCCAGATATGATATTTAAAGAATCAATAATTAATGTCTTTCCAGCTCCTGTTTCACCAGTTAATACATTTAATCCTTTATTCAAATCAACACTCAAATCCTCGATTATTCCAATATTTTTAATATGTAATGTTGCTATCATATCAATACCTCCTGATAAAATAAAATCATAAATACTAAATTATAATCAATAATTTATAAACACTAAAAAAATGTTCGCCTTTATTCTATCTATATTTTTAAAAAAAGTCAATACTTTTCACGAACATTTTTTTGTAGCAAAATAAAAATGGCTAACTGGGGTCAATTCTGCTTTCGCCATTTTTGATTATATAAAAGCCATAGTAACACAAATGCTCAATTTGTATTTCTATGGTTTCTTACAGTATTAGTTATTTTATTGTTATCATTATTTTTTATTTTATTAAATGGCTAAAGTAGAACCGGTACAAGTTTACACAAATTCTTCCCACACTAAATTTGCTAAGTCTAATCCTTTATTTGTTAATTTTATATTATCTCCATCTATTGTTAATAAATTTTCATTTACTAGTTTTTCTAATTGTTTTCTATATAGGAATATTGGGTTTTCTACATATTTTTCTTTAAATTTTTTTATTGATACTCCTTCTATTTTTCTTAAGCTAAGTAACATATATTCTTTTTTCTTATCTTCTAGAGTTTGTACTTCATCTATTATCCTTATCTTGTTTTTCTCTAATTCTTTTTTACTTTTGAAGTCTTGTGTTTCAATATATTTTTGAATATTTGATGTATTTCCATATCTAATATTATTTAAATATGAATATGCTGCTGTTCCAATTCCTATATATTCTTTTTGTTCCCAACAATTTACATTATGTTTTGATTGTTTATTTTCTTTTGCAAAATTTGAAATTTCATAATGAATATATCCATTTAGTTCTAATTTATTTTTTACATACCAATACATATTTCTTTCTAATTCTTCTTCTGGAAGTGTTATTTTATTCATATTTAATAGATTCTCTATTTTAGTTCCTTCTTCTACAATTAAAGAATATACACTTATATGCTCTGGTTCTAAATTTATTACTTTTTCTACTGAATCTTTTATTTTTTCTATTGTTTGGTTTGGAAGTCCTATCATTAAATCTACATTTATATTGTCAAATCCTATACTCCTTGCTAAAATATATCCTTCTAAGAATTCTTCATATGTATGTATTCTTCCTATATTTTTTAATATTTCATTATTAGTACTTTGAAGTCCTATACTTAATCTATTTATTCCCATTTCTTCATAATTTTGAAGTTTTTTTCTGTCTATTGTTCCTGGATTTATTTCTATTGTTATTTCTATATCATTAAATTTAGTTTCATTATTTATTATTTTTTCTTTTATTTTATGCAATATTTTTTCAATATACCTACTTTCTATACTAGATGGAGTCCCTCCTCCAATATATATTGTAGTTACATTGTATTCTTCTAGTTCATAGCTTTCAATTTCTTTTATTACCGCTTCTATATATTTTTCTATATTTTCTTCTTGATTTGTAAATGATACAAAATCACAATAATAACATTTTCTTATACAAAATGGTATATGGACATATATTCCAATTTCTTTTTTCAACTCTATTCTCCTTATTAATTATTTGCTATTTCGATTATTTTTTTCAATCTGTAATTTACTCCTGACTTTCCTACTGGTTCTTTTAACAGCTTTCCTAGTTCAATTAATGACATATCTGGATTTTCTATTCTTAAGTTTGCGATTTCTTTTAAATTATCATTTAATTTATTGAATTTTCCTTCTTTCTTTAACTTTTTTATTGCTGCAATTTGCTCTATCGATGCATTTATTGTCTTATTTAGATTTGCTGTTTCACAATTTACTAATCTATTTACTTTTCCTCTCATTTCTCTTTTTACTCGTATATCTTCAAATTTTAAAACTGCTTTATTTGCACCAATAACAGCTAATATTTTAGAAATCTCTTCCCCTTCTTTTATATATATTGAATATTTATTTTTTAATTCAATTTCTTTTACATTTACACCTAATATTTTTAATATTTCTTCTACAATCTTCAAATTATTTTGACTATGAAAAACAATTTCTAAATGATATGTATTCTCTGGATTATTTATTGAACCGTGAACCTAAGAATGCACCTCTAATTATCGCTTTTAGTTCTTCCTCTTTTAAATTTTCTTGTAAAACATTTTCTTTTATACATATATTTTCATTACTTATTTCTACTAAATCTACAAGTTCTTTTTCTTTTACATTTACAACAAAGTTTTTACCATTCATTTCTATTGAATGGTCTATTTTTAGATTTTCTAATAATTTAGAAAATCTATTTATATTATAGTCACTTTCTGTCGAAAACTTTATTTTATTATTTTTTAATATTTCAATATTTCCTGATATCAAATATCCTAATAATTCATATTTAACTATTTTTTTATTTGCCAAATTATTTGTTTTGTTTAATTCTTGTTTTATATCTGATGAAAAAGACATTTTTACCTCCTTCTACATAAGTCTTGTGACTACTATTCTATCATTATCATATAAATCTTTTTTGCCATATGTATATTTATATTTTTCCTCATTTTCTATTAATTCAATAACATCTATCTTTTGATTATAGCCTATCTCTAGGCATAGATATCCCTTATATTTTAGATATCCATCTGCTTCATGTATTATTTTTCTGTAAAAATCCAAACCATCTTTACCTCCATCTAAAGCTAATATAGGTTCTTTTTTTACTTCTTCATCTAACTTTAAAATTTCATTTTTCTTTATATATGGAGGATTTGATACTATAATATCATACTTTTCTAATGGTATGTTTTCAAATAAATTAGAATTTATAAAAGTTATTTTATCTTCCACATTATTATTTACAGCATTTAGTTTAGCAACTCTTAAAGCTTTTGTACTTATATCTGTTGCAGTTATCTGAATATTTTCTATATATTTAGCAAGTGAAACAGCTATTGCTCCACTACCTGTACATAAATCCAGTATCTTTTTTGCATTTCTTTCTTTGGCTATTTTTATTACTTCCTCTACTAATATCTCTGTATCTGGTCTAGGAATTAATACATTTTCATCTACATAAAAATTCATTTTCATAAATTCTTGAGATTTCGTAATATGTTGTAATGGTACTCCATTTATTAATCTTTTTATATTTTTAAAATAATCTACTTCTTGTCTTAATGTCATCTCTTTATCATCATATACTAAAAGATATTGTCTAGGCTTATTTAATATATATTGCATTAAAAGCCTTGCTTTTATACTTGGCTCTTTTACTCCATTTGTTTTTAATTTTATCATACCTTTTCTTAAAACTTCTTTTATTTGCATATATCTCACCAGCCTTTCTTCTTCAAATATTATATCATAAAGATTTGATATTTCCAATTATATAATATAAAAAGCTAAATTAGACTCTTTTTCTAACTTAGCTTCTTACTACATTAAAAACGTTTCAAAATAATTTTTTATATTAGGCATTTTTATGTAGGGAACATGAAAGGTAATAAAAATGCCGTAGCGTTAGCTAATATAAAAAATTATTCTAGTTCCCTGAAACACCTATTTGTACATCTGTCCCAATTTGGACATTTTGTCTTAATTGGACCTGTCCCAAAACTCCTTAAACTCTTCTTCATTTATTTTTTCTTTTTGTAACAATGTTTCTGCAATTAAATCTAGCTTGTCTCTATGCTCTTGTAATAATCTTATTGCATTTTGATAAGCTTCATCAATTAATTCTTTAACTTCTTGTCCTATCTTATCTCCTATATTTTCTCCAAACATTTGCATTTCATATGGTTCTTTTCCTTGAAAATCTATTGGTCCTAATTTATCACTCATTCCATATTTTGTTACCATATCTCTTGCTATCTTTGTTGCTACTTCTATATCATTACTTGCACCTGTTGAAATATCATTTAAAACTAATCTTTCTGCAGCTCTACCACCAAGTAATGCTATTAATTTTTCTTTCATCTCTGTTTTTGAAATATAGTATTTGTCTTCATCTGATTTATACATTGTATATCCACCAGCTACTCCTCTTGGTATTATTGATATTTCTTTTACATTTTTTTGCGTTGCTAGATATCTACTTACCACTGCATGTCCAGCTTCATGATATGCAGTTAATTTTTTGTCTTTGTCTGAAATAACTCTTTCTCTTTTCTCTAGTCCTACTGTTACTTTCTTTGTAGCTTCTTCTATGTCTTCTTCTTCTATACTATCATGTTTTCTTTTTGTTGCAACTATTGCTGCTTCATTTAAAATATTTTCTAATTCTGCTCCTGTGAATCCTGCTGTATCTTCTGCAATACTTTCTAAATTAACATTATCTGCTAATTTTTTATCTTTACTATGAATTTTTAATATATCTAATCTTCCATTTAAATCTGGTGTTGGAATTGTTATTTGTCTATCAAATCTTCCTGGTCTTAGTAAAGCTTTATCTAGCATTTCTGGTCTATTTGTTGCTGCTAGTACTATTATTGTTTCTTCTGAACTAAACCCGTCCATTTCAACTAATAATTGGTTAAGTGTTTGGTTATTTTCTGTTTCTGCACCACTATTTGATGTTCTTCTTGATCCTATTGCATCTATTTCATCAATAAATACTATACAAGGTGCTAACTTTCTTGCTTTTTCAAATAATTTTCTTACTCTAGATGCTCCAAGTCCTGCAAACATTTCTATAAATTCTGACCCACTCATTGATATAAATGGAACATCAGCTTCTCCTGCTATTGCTTTTGCAATTAATGTTTTTCCTGTTCCTGGTTTTCCATATAGAAGTACACCTTTTGGAACTCTTGCTCCCATTTTTGTATATTTTTCTGGTCTCTTTAAAAAGTCTACAATTTCTATTAATTCTTCTTTTTCTTCATTTAAACCTGCTACATCATCAAATTTTATTTTTGTTTTTCTTTCAGTATCATCATATACTTTTCCTTTTTCACCTAATCCTTGCATCTTAACTATTAGTATGAATAATGCAAGCATTATTATTGTTGGAAGCATCGTAAATATTAAACTTGGTAATTGCAATAATATATTTTTTGGTTTTTGTATTAATTCTATTTCATTTCCTTCTGCTACTTTCGTTTGAATTAATTCCATAAAACTTTCTGTATTTGGTACTATTGCTGTTTTTTCTTCTTCTACATCTTTTTGTTTTACTTTTACTTGTGTACTACCAACAGTCATCTCTACTTTTTCAATATTTCCATATGATATTTCTTTTATTAAATCTGTATAACTAAGTGTATTTTCTTCATCTTTTGCTTTGTTTTTCATTAAGAAATATGTCGCTCCTAAAGCTACTGCTAAAAGTACTACTAAAACTAATATTATTATTAATGCTTTTTTATTATTTTTATTAGCCTTATCTTTTTCTTTTTGATTCATTTTATCCTCCTTGTCTTCCCTTTTATTCCACTAATACTTTATGCGTTTGATCCTTCTGGCTCTCCACCATCTTCTTTATTTTTCTCTTCTTTTTTATCCTTACCTTTTTTGTTATCTTCTCTTTTATTCTTTTCTTTTTTAGTTTCTTTATTCTCTTCTTTCTTTTCTTTATCTTTCTCTTTTTCATCTTCTTGCTTTTTTATTATTTCTTCAGCTTCTGCAATTTTCATCATTTGAGCTTGTTTTTTTATAAACTCTGATTTTAAAATTAATATTGCAGCTACTAGATATATTGCAGCTACTGCTACATACATAACTTGGAAATATGTTATATTAAATGGAACAAATATATTTATTGCTATATATATTACATTTAATAATACTGATAATGTTAAAGCATATACTGACATGTTAAATATTGCAACATATCTCATTTTTATTCTAGCTAGCCATGTTGTTATAAATCCAAATACACTTAAAAGAAGAGCATTTGAAATTGTAGTTAAGAAATACATTATAAATACATATATATATATGGTTATAAATACACTTAAATATAAACTGATAATTGCTGTACTATTTGCATAAGCTATCACATCTTGTTTGGTAAAGCTTGTAATATTCATTTGATTTAACATATCTTTATATATATAAGTTATATTTCCAGAAATTCCTGAAGTTTTAACAATAACTTTATCTTTTAAAACAATTACTCCATCGCCATAATCCGTTATTTCATTCATATATTTGTTAATTTGTTCATCACTATCTGTTTTTGTATCTATAATAACTTTTCCAGCTAGTGAATTTTCTCCATCTATTGTTATAAGATCTTCTGTTTTAACATCCAATGTTCCGTCATTATATGAAAAGTCTGGAAATTCATTTTGAAGATAAGTTACTCCATCTTTTACTACCTCATGAATTTGGTATATAGTTCCTAAGCAAAGAACCAATGCAAGTATTGCTACTATTTTAAATAGATATGTTATCGCACTACTTAATCCTTCTGCAGCCATATCTGGATATTTTTCTATTTTTATTATAGAATTCCATGTTTTTTTGAAAAATCCTATTCTATTTATTTTATTTTCTTCATTTTCCATTATCTATACTCCCTTCTTACATTTGAATCTACAAATTTAGGGTTTATATCACATGTTACTTTATCTCCTATTTGTATATCTTTTCCTTCTATATCACATACTATATGATAAGTTCCTATTCTTCCTAATACTTTACAATTCTTATCATTTATTCTTACATAAATTGCTTGTTTTTTGAAGAAGTCCTTTATATCTCTTACTATATATCTAAGCTTGTCCACATTTCTAAACATATCTCTTCCACTTGCTATATTTAATCCATCCATATATCCTAGTGGAACTATTGCAACTTTTGTTTCTTTTTTAGTTATATACGTGTTAGAATATCCAACATTAAATCCTTTAGGTAATGTTCTAATCTCTGAAACTCTATTTTCTAAATATGCTACTTTTCTTAATCCTATATTATTTCTAAAAGCAAGTCTTCCTAAAAAGGCTGAACCTATTCTTACTGCATTTAAATGCATATCAGGAAACTTTAATACAGCTGAAGAATTACAAATATGTAACATTCCTGTATCTATCTCATTTAATTTTAATACTTCTATCACATCTATAAATCTTTTAAATTGCTCTTTAGTGTATTTTTCATCATAGAAACTTACTGAAAAATGAGAAAATGTACCTTCTATTTGTATATTTTTAATTTTCTTTATTTCTTCAATCATTTCATCTCTTCTGTTATATACAAATCCATATCTTCCAAATCCTGTATCTATTTTTAGATGTGCCCTTATTTTTATATTCTGTTCTTTTGCTATTTCTTCAGCAACTTCAATATCTTCCTTTGAACCTATTGTTATTATTATTCTATTTTTAACTAATTTTTCCACATCTTCTTTTATTGCTGTAGAAGAAAGCATTAAAATATCTTCTTTTATTCCCGCTTCTCTTAATTTCAAAGCCTCTTCTACAGTAGACACTGCAAAAAAGTTTATCCCATTATCTATTAAGAATTTAGTAAATTCTACAATTCCTAAACCATAAGCATTTCCTTTAACTACTGCAATTATTTTTACTGGATTTCCTTTATCGTCTTTTCCCATATTTTCTACATATTGTTTAATCTTTTCAATATTATTTCTTAATATTTCTTTTTCTACTACTAATACACTCAAAGTTACAACTCCTCCGAATTATTTTCTTAATCCTCTTTTTATTTGACGTATAGTTCTAAAAGTTTTTTCTGCAAATCTATATAATTTATATGTTAGCGGTTTAAAAGGATAATATACTTCACCAACAAATTCTGTAAATGTTGCACCAAATCCTTGTTTAAATCTATATAGTCCATATTGTGGGTGATTTTCATCAACTACACCAGATACACCTCTAAAATCATATACATCATCATGTCTTGCTATAGCCATTTTTATCATTTCCCATTGTAATAAATAGTTTGGCATTAAATTTCTATGTTTATTACTACTTGCTCCATATAAATACCAAGTTTTGTTTCCGTAAAAAATTGGTATTACTCCTGATATTGGCTCTCCATCATAATATGCCATAAGCAATTTCATATGGTCACCTAAACAATCATACATTTTTTCAAAATATTCTAATGGTCTTGTTATAAATCCATCTCTTTTACCTGTTTCAACCATTATTTTATGGAAATCTTTTAAATCTTCTCTTGTTCCTTCTTTTACTGTAACTCCTTTTCTTTCTGCTAGACGAATATTGTATCTCCATTTTTGTTTAAATCCTGCCATTACTTCTTCTTCAGTTTTTCCTTTTATGTCTAATCTAAATACATATCTTGGTTGTATTTCATCTTTAAAATCTTTTGCATCATCTTTTATTTTATATCCTAAATTAGTTACAACATCCCTAAATATTTGGTCTGAGCTTAATATATCTGGTTCTATTCTTAAAACCATAGCATTATATTTTTTGGCAAGTTCTTTTGCTCCGTCTGTTAATTGTTTCATAACAGATATATCATGTATATCACATACTGGTCCTCTTGATGAATACATAATATTTCCAAATATAGGCATCTTTCTTATAAGTACACATAATGAGCCTACAATATTTCCTTCATCATCTTCTGCAAGTATTACTTTTGGTTTCCAGTATGGCTTTTTAACTTCTGCCCATTCTAATGATTGTTGAAAATTACATCTTTCATGTCCTTCTAAAAATTTTTTATATTCTTTCATTGATTCTTCTGTGTCAACAAATCTCATTTTTATATTCAATCCTCCTAATTATTATTTACAATACAAACGTATTTTACACTAAAAAGCAAAATTTTACAAGTAATTTATATGGTTATTTATGTTTTTGTATTTACCGTAAATTGTAAAAGTAAATTCCAAATACGATATATAAATATGGATATAAACTT